>JAWUWK010000061.1:0-39601 GCA_034111875.1 Gammaproteobacteria bacterium | reverse complement strand
CATGCCAGAAAAGTAAGTTAGCCATTTATCTTTGTAATGAAGTTTTGCTAGGGGTGAAGTGGTCGTTGCATTGAATGTTTTAGAGCAGGCATTACACCTATAGCGCTGCATCATATTTAGCTTTCCATTACGCTTTATTCGATCTGAACGACAGTGCGGGCATTCTGGGTTCGTGACCAATCGTTGCTTTAAAACATTGATGATGATTTGAGCTGGATTCTCACCTTTTAAAGCCTTTTCTAGTCTTTTGGTTTGTAGATCTGTTAACTGAGTAAGAGCATTTAAAAGCTTATTGAATTCTGCAGTAATCATGACCAACTCCTAGCCATTCTGATAATATTATCAGTATGGCTATGTTTCGGGAACATAGCCTTTGGGTTTAAATTCAGCTCCCGCCGCCATTGGTTGCCAATGCACTCTTCTAGCCGTTTTTACCTTTCTGGCCGTTGCTCTGCTCAAGTCATTATCTGTACTCACTGTGATCACGGCCATCGTTACTGCGCTCATGGTTGTCGTAAAATATCACGTTTAGCCTCCCTTAAACGCGCCGCCGAGAAGTATCGGAATACTCGGGCGGGTCGCCTTAATAATACCGCTCGTCAGCAACGTTTTCGCGAACTGGCAAAAAAATAGTAACGCATCATGGCTCCATCCCAGCAACCTCTCATGCTGTACTGAAAAGCCCAATAATTGATGCGCCAATGGCTAATTATCCGACAAAAAAGGGAACTACCTGCCTCTGTCATCATTGCGGCAGAGAATGTAGCCATTTTTTGCGGTATGACTTCCTTCAGAGTAGCCTCTTTAGCCAAGCGTTACGCCGTCATTAAGTGACTCTATTTTTAAGAACTTAATCACTACATCCAATTATTTAAGGGGTATACTGTTTTTTTACTATTAATATAATGAGAAAACTAATGGATTGTTTATTTTGCAAAATAATCAAGCGCGAAATTCCCGCCACTGTTCACTACGAAGATGAAGATATGATTGCCTTTGATGATATTAATCCCAGAGCGCCCTATCACTTATTAGTGGTACCCAAGAAACACATAAGCACCTTAAATGACGTAACTGAAGAGGATACTGCTCTGTTAGGTAAGCTGGTTAGAACCGCCAGCATGCTGGCTAAAAAAGTAGGTATTGCAGAAAATGGCTATCGCACAGTATTTAATTGTAATGAAGACGGTGGCCAAGTAGTATTCCATATACATTTACATATGCTAGGCGGAAAAAAACTGTAAATAAAAAATTACTTGCGACACTAGCCACTGAACATTTGCATACACAATCTATTTGACAATCGCCTAGGCGTAATAAGCCTTTTTTTTACGCCTAGTTTTTTTAGTATCGCTAAGATATTCGGAGAAAAGACGAGTATTTTAGAGCACTCGTCTCTGCCTTACAGCTTCATAAAGACAGACACCCGTGGCGACAGAAACATTCAAACTGCTGACTTCACCCGACATCGGAATCTTAAGCAAAAAATCGCAATGCTCTTGGGTTAGACGTCGGATCCCTTTACCTTCCGCACCCATTACAATCGCCAGAGGTCCTTGTAAGTCCGCTTGGTAAACATCTTGTTTAGCCTCTCCGCTAGTACCTGCTATCCAAATACCGCGCTGTTGTAGCTGTAGCATGGTTCTTGCCAGATTAGTGACTTGCACATAGGGTAAAACATCCACCGCACCACAAGCTACTTTAGACACTGTTGCGTTGAGCGGCGCAGAATTATTTTTGGGGGCAATGACAGCATGCACCCCAGCAGCATCCGCAGAGCGAATACAAGCACCTAAATTATGAGGATCCGTGACACCATCAAGAATCAATAAAAAGGCCGGCTGATCTTTATTAGCGGCTATTTTATCGAGTAGATGATCTAAATAAGCTTCATCTTTTGCTTGTATAGGTTCACATAAAAGTGCGACTCCTTGATGCACCGCCCTCTTGGTTAAATCATCTAAGACCTTACGGTTGCAACGCTCGATCGTTATGTTTAATTGGTTGGCCATTTCAATCACTTGTCCGATACGTTCATCTTTTCGATCGGCAATGATTAATAGCTTGTGGATGCGTGTCGCATCGTATTTCAAGGTTGTTTTCACCGCGTGAAAACCAAATAACACATCAGGACTCAATTTTATCTCCCAGCCTGTTGGCTGCTTGTTGCCTTCATCTATTTTCTAAGCATTCTATCAATAATGCATCAACTTTTAAGATCGCAATATCAGTGCAATGGATACCGTATCTACCAATAGAACTTGTCTATTGGTTTGTGGGATTACTTGCCAATTGCTAAACAATTGGTTCAAAAGCGAGGATAATCACCCAAAGTAGCGATTATCTAACGACAACAACACTTTTGTCTTCAAAAAGTTCAGTTAAAAGCTGTTAGAGATCTGTGTTCCAATTACTAAGGTCGTTATATTGACTATACTAGGCCTATTTTTTGATATTTCAGGCACTAAGCCGCTAGCGAGCGTAAATTTGAGCCATAAAAAAGTCGCTCTAGGCGACTTTAATAAACCTATTATAATGTTTAACGTGCTAGTAGGCCATTAAATACTTTTTGTTTGATATCTTCTACAGATCCGACACCTGCAACATACACATATTGTGGTGCTTTTTCAGGGGAATCTGTTATCCAGCCTTTGTAGTAACCGATTAAAGGCTCTGTTTGATCATGGTAAACACATAGACGCTTTGCCACAGTCTCTGGTAAATCATCTTCACGTTGAACCAGTTCTTCACCCGTTGTGTCATCAATTCCTTCAACTTTAGGAGGATTGTATATAACATGATATGTGCGCCCAGAACCCATATGCATTCTACGACCGCTCATACGTTTTATTATCTCTTCATCTGCTACATCTATTTCGACTACAGCATCTATCTCGACGCCAGCTGCTTTAAGGGCATCAGCTTGAGGAATAGTCCTTGGAAAGCCATCTAATAGAAAACCGTTTGCGCAGTCTGCATGATGAATACGCTCTTGAACTAAACCAATGATAATTTCATCAGAAATTAACTGGCCTGCATCCATCACTTTCTTAGCTTCAATTCCTAAAGGTGTTGCCGCCTTTACAGCAGCTCTCAACATATCGCCTGTCGAAATCTGCGGAATGCTATACTTGTCAGTTATAAACTGAGCCTGAGTTCCTTTACCTGCACCTGGGGCGCCTAGCAAGATTATACGCATTGAGGATTAACTCCTGTCTTAACATTAAAAATTCATTGCAGTAGCTGTATACTTAGGACCGGCAAACGAATTAGCATCTATAATTAACCTACAGGATACTTCATTTACCTCGCCAAGCAATAGGACATAAGTAGCAGATGATTTACTGCTGGCTGAAGATATTCAGCAGACAATAATCCTGCTATTTCGACCATTAAATCCAATTTGTATTTACAGCTACATTTATTAACAAGGCTGCCGAGAGTAATCTAAAGCGCTTTGGTACTCAACCTTTATTCGCGTTTTATCGTTTTTATCAACTTAGAGGCCACGCTGTTTAGCATCTTTCCAATAGGCTTCTAATTCATTCAATTGGAAGTCATCCCAATCTTTTCCACTATTCATCACTTGCGTTTCAACATAATTAAAACGTCGACAAAATTTTTGATTGGTTCCGCGTAGAGCCTCTTCTGCATTGATTCCTAGATGCCTTGCTAAATTGACTTGGGCAAAGATAAAATCACCCATTTCATCTTTAATATGCGCTAGGTCTTGACTGATAACTGCTTCTTTTAACTCAGCCAACTCCTCTTCTATTTTCTCTATCACTGGCGTTAAGCTATTCCAATCGAAACCTACTTTAGCGGCGCGGCGCTGCAATTTTTCTGCTCTCATAAGCGCTGGTAGAGCGTCGGGGATATCGGCTAAAATCAAATCAGGACGGTTATCAGCCACGCCTTTCGCGGCACGCTCTTCAGACTTTATATCTTCCCACATCGTCGCTATTTCAGCTTCACTGAATTTCTTATCAACATGCGAGTGAAGTTTATTCTGTGCAAAAACGTGTGGGTGACGCCTGATTAGCTTTTCCACTATTAAATGGATAACATCATCTAAATCAAATAATTGCTGCTCTTTTCCGAGTTGGCTATAAAACATAATTTGAAACAATAGGTCGCCTAGTTCTTCAGCTAAATGCGGCCAATCTTGAGTTTCAATGGCATCAATAACTTCATAACACTCTTCGAGTGTATAGGGAATAATAGAGACGAAATCTTGCTTTAAATCCCAGGGGCACCCAAACATTGGGTCCCTGAGGCGCTCCATCAAATAACTGAGGTCTGTTAAATTATAACGTTTCATTTTTGTTAGCTTTTAAGATTCCGATTACGTTGCACATTGATCACGTTGGCAACTTGATTGATTTTATCCATTAAACGACCTAGACCTTCTAGTCGCGATACTTCTACTGTGAAAAAGAATTCTGCGATACTGTTTTGTCGGTCTGTTTTAGTATTTGCAGAGATCACATTTGAATGTTCATTTGCAAATACATTCATCAAGTCACGCAATAAACCTGAACGATCATAGGCTGTAATAGAAAGATCTACAGGGAAAGTCCTCTCACCTTTATCGGCCCATTCAACAGGCACTACTCGGACCGGATCATTGGTTTGCAGTCCCAATAAATTCGAGCAATCAGTGCGGTGAATAGACACTCCCCTACCTTGAGTAATATAGCCCTGAATTAAATCACCGGGAACAGGTTGGCAACAGGAAGCCATATTTGTCAGTAAATTGCCGACTCCTAAAATACTAATGCCAGATTTATCAGCTGACTTATCTGGCTGTTTATTAAGGCTAGTCAATGCCAGTGGCAATTGATCTTCTGCTTCTTTCTCTCCTATTTGCGATTGTACTGCGTTAAGAATTTGCGATAATCTTACATCTCCAGCACCCAGCGCAGCATACATATCACTTACTTGATGGTAATTAATCTGTTTTGCCGCCTGTTTGAGATCAATATCATTGGAGTTAATTGCCAGTCGAGAAAACTCTCTCTCGATGATATTGCGACCTGCCACAGCATTTTTATCTTTATCTTGTAATTTAAACCAGTGTGCTACTTTCGCCCGCGCTTTCGACGTAGTCACATACCCTAAATTGGCATTGAGCCAGTCTCTTCTAGGACGAGCTTCAGAGCCCGTCAATATCTCTATTTGGTCACCCGTTGCCAGTGGTTTATTTAATGGTACGATACGTCCGTTAACTTTTGCGCCGCAGCAGCGGTGACCCACTTCGGTGTGCACTCGATAGGCAAAATCTATTGCCGTAGCGCCATTTTGCATATCTATCACATGCCCGTCTGGGGTAAATAAATAGAGCCTGTCTTGTACCACATCTGATCTTAGAATTTCAGCAAGACCTTCTGCTTCTCCCAAATCCTCATGCCATTCAAGTACTTGGCGCAGCCAAGTTATCTTTTCTTCATAGGAATCGCTATTCCCACTAGCATCAGTCCCCTTATATACATGATGAGCGCAAACGCCGAGTTCTGCTTCTTCGTGCATTTCAGGGGTACGGATTTGGATTTCTAACACTTTGCCTTCAGGGCCAAATACCGCCGTGTGCAATGAGCGATAACCATTAGGCTTAGGTGAGGCTATATAGTCATCAAATTCATGCGGAATATTGCGCCAAATGCCATGCACTAGGCCTAATGCAGCATAACAATCAGCAACACTAGGGACTAAAACCCGCACCGCTCGCATATCATAGACTTGCGAAAATTCAATATTTTTACGCTGCATTTTGCGCCAAATACTGTAGATATGCTTAGCCCGTCCTTTTACATCAGACTCTATGTTTTGCGCCAACAATTTTTCGTAAACAGTACTCACAGCATTATCGATAAATTGTTGACGTTCAATACGTTTTCCATCGAGCATCTGGGCGATAGTTTTATAGTCATTAGGCTTTAAATAGCGAAATGATAAATCTTCTAATTCCCACTTTATATGACCTATTCCCAAACGGTGGGCTAAAGGAGCATAAATATCAAAAACTTCCCTAGCGACTAAATAGCGTTTCTTTCGATCGGCATTTTTGACGCTCCGAATAGCACAGGTGCGCTCAGCTATTTTGATCAGTGCCACACGCACATCATCTATCATAGCCACTAACATTTTGCGGACCGTATCAACTTGGGTGGACTCAGACCCTAACACTGCATCACCGGTACGCGGGTTTATCCGGCTACCTATTGCCGCCATCTGCAACACGCCATCAATACACGTACTAATCTTCTCGCCAAACTGTTTCTTTACAGTGTCTAGAGGTAATTTTTTCTCTCTTACACTGCGATACAGCACGGCGGACACCAAAGTGTCTTCATCTTGTTGCAACTCAGATAATATTTGAGCCATTTCTAAGCCAATTAAAAAACAACCGTTGCCATAGCCTTTCCAATCGTCTTCAACGTCTTTACTGACCAAATACGTATCTCTAGCGAGTTCACAAGCTCGATAAAGTCTGTCAGGATTTTCTAAGGGTACTTGCTCTTCGATCATGGAGATCCAAAGAGTTATATCAACGCTACCATCTTCGTGTACTGGATGATCATCTCTTACCTTAACCATGGCTAATCGCCACTCCTTGCTATCATCGAAATAAAACTCATATGAAGGTAAACTGCTGATGCGCAGCACACTTTTATTACTTATTGTATTCAATCCTAAGCTCTATTAGGTTTAATATTGGTTGCTAACATAAGTCAAAAAAACTCTAAAGTCGTCACGTTTTTAAATACGTACAATGTCCCTTTAAGCCTTTAAATAAGTCTCTCGGACAAACCCCTAGTGAGTTTAATCTTTATTAAAAACCCCAGTCGATAAATAGCGATCGCCTCGGTCACAAATAATACAGACGATCACTGAATCGCGGACACTTTCAGCAATACTTAATGCACCAGCGACAGATCCCCCTGATGACACTCCACAAAAAATACCTTCCTCTGTCGCTAGTCGACGCATAGTAACTTCAGCATCACGTTGGCTAATATCTAGCACTATGTCAACTTTAGTTTCATCATAGATTGCTGGTAAATAGGCTTTTGGCCATCGCCTTATCCCGGGGATAGAGGCATTATCCGCTGGCTGCAAACCGATAATCTGAATGTCGGGGTTTTGTTCTTTTAAATAGCTAGACGTTCCCATAATAGTGCCTGTGGTTCCCATCGAACTGACAAAATGGGTTATTTTACCTAAACTTTGCCGCCAAATTTCAGGTCCGGTTGTCTCATAGTGAGCAATGGGATTATCTGCATTGGAAAATTGGTCTAAGACGACCCCCTCTCCACTATCATGCATCCGCTGGGCAAGATCTCGTGCATACTCCATACCTTGTTCTGGACTCACTTCAATTAGCTTAGCGCCGTAAGCACTCATTGATGTTTTTCGTTCGCTGCTCATATTATTGGGCATAATTAAAATAATTTTATAGCCATAGATAGCCGCAGCCATCGCTAGCGCTATACCTGTATTACCTGAAGTCGCTTCAATGATTGTATCGCCAGGGTGAATATCACCGCGCTGTTGCGCTTTAAAAATCATAGACATAGCAGGCCGATCTTTTACAGATCCAGCAGGATTATTACCCTCAAGCTTACATAAAATAATATTATTATTAGCAATCTCTAAGCGCTGTAAGCGGACCAAAGGTGTGTTGCCAATATAATCGGCAATCGTCGGGAACTGCTCTAGCATAATCTGACCTGTGTTACCTTGATGCAGAAATTACCCTGGCATCTGTAGAACGATTTTAGGTTTAAAAGCCCAAACACTGAGCTCTACACTTTTTTCTTGGTTTAATAATTCGTACTAAATAGCATAGGTTAATGCTAAATTTACCATTGAACAGATTTAGATAATGTCAGCTTTCCATGACCACCATTGCCACTATAAATTCTCGTTCATCGCTATAAGATAAAAAACAATTATTCACCCCTAGTTCATTCGCCTGTGACAAAGCACCATCAAATAACGTAATTAAAGGCTTGCCTAATGGATCTTTGCTGATTTCTATGTGTTTCCAGCCGACACCGTTGCCAATGCCAGTTCCTAATGCTTTTACTACCGCTTCTTTCGCGGCGAATCGCTTAGCCAAAAAACGCCCCGGCTGTGTACTTTTGTTAAACATCTCTTGCTCATTAGACGTGAGGATTCTATGCGAAAGCTCAGCTGAGCGCTGAAGAGCCTGTTCGATTCTTTCAACCTTTAATATATCAGTTCCGATACCTATTATCATTCGTGTTGCTCAATTGGACACATCTTACTGGGACGTTTTACCGCAAATAAACTACGGCTATTTAACACTTTACCATTCAATAAATGATCAATTTGTAAGCGCATAAAACGCTTAGCTGATCTACGTATATCTAACGTCTGATAGTCGTCATTGGCAATTGCAGCTAAGTGATCACCCTGAAAATAATAAGCGTTAAGTTTTGCCTCTATAATGACAACTTTTTCTAACACAAGTTTATGTGGATTATAATAATAGAGTGACTTTAACTCAATCTCTCCAAGATCGACTGCATAGCCGAGTTCAGAGATTAATTTGCGCTCAAATATTCTCAGTGGAATTTCAATGTCTTGCTCGTTTAAGGCATTAATTAAATACTGATAATAGACAAAGAGCTTGGGCTGAGGATCAAAATTAGCCAGTAATTTTTGCAGCAGCTCGTTAGCATATAAACCACAAATCAGTGCATTACCAGTGAGCATTCCGATATATCCAGTACTTTCAGCCAAGGTTAATGTTTTTAGATCATTACGCCCTTGCCATGCCACATGCAAGGGGATGAAAGGTTGTAAAACCGCCTTGTTCTTCGAATTTGGTCTGCGCATCCCACGACTGACAGTCGACACTTTACCGTGCTCTAAAGTAAACAAATCAACCAGAGCACTAGTATCTCGATAGGCTCTAGTATGTAATACATAAGCGGCTTGTTTCTCTATACGATAATTCAATAAGGCTCCTAGGAGTTTATCCGACTTTGCCGATCGTAGCGAGAAAAGTAACAGTAGTGCTCAATCCGCAAGCTGCTATCGCTATTGGTTTAAGTCGTAACCTAAACTACGCAGTGCTCTTTCATCATCCGCCCAGCCACGACGTACCTTTACCCAGAGCTTGAGCATTACTTTGGTTTCGTATAAAGATTCAATATCGACACGTGCATCTCTGCCAATTGTTTTCATACGCTCACCTTTATCGCCAATCAGGATACGCTTTTGGCCTTCACGCTCGACCAATATAAGAGCACTAATTGTCAACAAATTTTGTTCTCGCTGAAACTCTTCTATCTCGACAGTTGCTCCGTAGGGTACTTCATCACCGACATTACGCATGACTTTTTCTCGTACAATTTCAGCAATCATAAAACGACCACTTTTATCAGTGATTTGATCTTCTGGAAAATGATGATCGCCATCGGGCATGTAACTGTTGATTATGCCTTCTAGCTTGTCAACATTTGTACCTGTCTTTGCTGAAATCGGAATGATTTCGGCAAACTCCATCATCGCAGATACTTTCTCTATCTGCGGAAACAAATCGCCTTTATCACTAAGTTGGTCAACTTTATTGATAACCAAAATCACAGGGCAATCAGCGTGCTGTACTTTTTCTAGGACGATTTGATCTTCTTCTGTCCAGGCGGTTCGGTCAATCATAAAAATCACCAAGTCAACGCCTCTAAGCGCTTCAACCGCGGCCTTATTCATGTATCGATTAAGCGCTATATCTTTCTCTTTGTGCAAACCTGGCGTATCAACATAGACAACTTGACGATGTTCTTGCGTCTTAATCCCAAAAATTTGATGGCGGGTTGTCTGTGGCTTTTTTGAGGTAATACTCAATTTTTGACCCAGTATATTATTCATCAAGGTCGATTTGCCCATGTTAGGCCTACCGACAATAGCGACAAAACCACATTTTTGGTCAAGTTTACCTT
The DNA here is from genome assembly GCA_034111875.1 of Gammaproteobacteria bacterium. Taxonomy (GTDB): domain Bacteria; phylum Pseudomonadota; class Gammaproteobacteria; order Pseudomonadales; family Balneatricaceae; genus Rs1. The sequence continues at coordinate 29,630 of JAWUWK010000061.1, read as the reverse complement.
TCGCTCTAAAAAAGTCATCGAGTAGATTATCACTCATAGGTTGGCACCTTTTAAATTTAACTGTTCAAGTGCGGCATTGGCAGACTCTTGTTCTGCTTGTCTTCTACTACTAGCTACACCTTTGGTCGGATTTTCTAGTTCTGAAATCGTGCAGCGAATATAAAATGTCTGATCATGAGCATCACCTTCAACATGCTCTAGAAAGTATTCAGGTAACGCTAAGCGTCTACTTTGTAGGTATTCTTGCAACCGTGTTTTAGCGTCTTTCATTGTCTGATCTAAACTTAATGTTTTTAGGCGACTGTCAAACCACTGCAAAATGTGTTCTCGCACTATATCCATGTCTGAATCAAGATAAATAGCACCAATCAATGACTCAACCGAATCAGCTAAGATCGAATCACGCCTATATCCACCGCTTTTCAACTCGCCAGAGCCTAAGCGTAGATAGTCACCCATATTCAAATCACGGGCGATTTCGGCTAAGGTTTTACCTTTTACCATTTGTGCTCTGAGTCGACTTAGCTGACCTTCTTTTGCGTTGGGAAAGCGCTTAAATAAATCTTCTGCTATGACAAAATTAACAATGGAATCGCCTAAAAACTCTAAGCGCTCATTATTAAGCTTTCCACAACTGCGATGAGTTAACGCGAGCTCACATAAACTCGAATCGTTGAATTGGTAGTTGATGCGACGCATCAGAACTTCAGGTGCTTTTATTATCAAAGGAATGACTTCATCTTTATTCGTTATTTATCGAGTTTATTATAGGCTATTCATGACGGTTAATTGGAGTGATGTAACAGGCACTAAGTTAAAAATTAAAACTATATATAAATTCAACTTAGCTTATTTCCACTTTATTACGCAGACGCCCCAAAACCTCTACTATTGAATCATACGCGCTTGAGTTATATCAGGAATACTTAAAAAATCCTCCCAAAACATCCATACTGCAAATGCTTTACCTACCATTAAGGAGTCAGGCACAAACTCCCAATAGCGGCTATCGTTACTGTTGTCACGATTATCCCCCATCACAAAATAATTACCTTCGGGGACAACCCATTCTCCTTCAACGCCTAATCTATTGGGTGTCGTGTGTATTTGGTGTATTGCTCCCGATAAATTTTCAGAAATTAATTGATCTGGGGGCAAATTAGCAACAAAGGTTTGAGCTTGTGCTACGCCATTTATAAAAACGGTTTTATTACGATAGGCAATCACATCACCAGGCAAACCTATTAAGCGTTTTATATAATTAATTGAGGGGTTATTGGGAAATTTAAAGACGACAACATCACCGCGTTGAGGATCAGCAATAGGTACAATTTTAGTATTCAGTACGGGCAACCTTAAGCCATAGCTGAATTTATTGACTAAAATAAAATCACCTACTTTCAGGGTTGGTATCATTGATCCGGAAGGTATCTGAAAAGGCTCTACAATAAATGAGCGCAAAACCAGCACAAAAGCGAGAACAGGAAACATTGAACGCGATAGATCCGCCCACATCGGCAAGTTTTCTATATTGCGCAATTGATCTTCCGAAAGAGCCTTTTCAGACACCTTAACGGCGGCCTCTACTCTACCTTCTCGCTCTGCGGCAAACCAAACCTTATCAATACACCAGCCTATCCCCGCTACTAAGGTCAATATAACCAGCACTAGGGCAAAATCAAAATTCATTTATCGTCCTTTATTTCAAATCAAGCGTCTTGTCACTACAAGACATTAAATAACTTAATAGAGCTAAGAAAACCATTAACTGAAAAGTTTCAATAGTTGCTACTGAGTTTAACTATCTATTTTCAATACCGCCAAGAATGCCTCTTGAGGTATTTCCACATTACCGACTTGTTTCATTCTCTTTTTACCGGCTTTTTGCTTTTGTAATAACTTCTTCTTACGACTCACATCACCACCATAACATTTAGCAATTACATTTTTACGCAATGCCTTTACGGTGGTTCGTGCAATTATTTTCCCACCCAGCGCGGCTTGGATAGCCACATCAAACATTTGACGAGGGATTAATTCTTTCATTTTGTCACAGAGCAAGCGACCGCGATATTGCGCGTTTGATTTGTGCAGAATAACCGACAGTGCATCGACTTTTTCGCTGTTAATAAGAATATCCATGCGTACTAGTTGTGCCGGTTCAAAGCGCAAAAAATTATACTCTAACGAGGCATAACCTCGGCTCACAGACTTTAATCGATCAAAGAAATCCATAACCACTTCGGCCATTGGTAACTCATAGCTGACTTGTACTTGTGAGCCAACATACAACATGTGTTTTTGAATACCGCGTTTTTCGACACAAAGGCCTATGACATGACCTAGGTACTCTTGGGGAACCAGAATATTAGCCTTTACAATAGGCTCATTCATACCCCTAACTCTGGCGGGGTCAGGTAACTTGGACGGGCTGTCTATTTGTATAACATCCCCATTATTTAACTCAATTTCGTATATTACCGTGGGTGCTGTGGTTATAAGATCTAAATCATATTCACGTTCTAGACGCTCTTGAATAATTTCCATATGCAGCATGCCCAAGAAGCCACAGCGAAATCCGAATCCTAAAGCATCCGAGCTTTCAGGTTCAAAAAATAAAGAAGCATCGTTCAAGCGTAATTTATCTAAAGCGTCGCGAAAGTCTTCATAGTCATCAGAATTAGTGGGGAAAAGACCGGCATAAACTTGCGGCTGAACCTTTTTAAAACCGTCTAGAGCATCAACCTCTTTAGTCTTTACGTGGGTAATCGTATCTCCGACAGGCGCGCCGTGGATATCTTTTATACCTGCTACTATGTAGCCGACTTCACCAGCTTGCAAGACATCCGTTGGTGTTCTTTTCGGCGTAAATACACCAACAGAATCAACTAAATAGTTCTGACCTGTTGTCTTAATATAAATTTTGTCTTTCTTGCGAAGTGTACCATTTTTCACCCTTACCAAAGAGACCACACCTAAGTAAGGGTCAAACCAAGAATCTATGATAAGCGCCTGTAGCGGACTATCAACATCACCCTCTGGCGCCGGAATAGTATTGACTAATGCTTCGAGCACTTCTTCAATGCCAAGACCGCTTTTAGCTGAACAGAGCACTACGTCTGTCGCGTCAATACCAATAACTTCTTCTATTTCTTCCTTCACTTTCTCTGGATCTGCTTGCGGCAAATCCATTTTGTTTAAAATCGGCAATACTTCTAAGCCCTGCTCAATCGCGGTATAACAATTAGCAACAGACTGCGCTTCTACGCCTTGCGCCGCATCAACAACTAATAGCGCACCTTCGCACGCAGCCAGTGAGCGCGAAACTTCGTAGGAAAAATCCACATGACCCGGTGTGTCGATAAAATTTAACTGGTAGGTATTACCATCTTGAGCTTTGTAATCCAATGTTACACTTTGGGCTTTAATGGTAATCCCACGTTCTCGCTCAATATCCATTGAATCAAGCACTTGAGATTCCATTTCACGATCTGAAAGCCCACCACAATATTGAATAAAGCGATCTGACAACGTGGATTTGCCATGATCTATATGGGCTATAATAGAAAAATTTCGAATATGGTCTAGAGTACTCACAAATGGATTCTCAAACAAAACTACGGTTAATTAACATAAAAAAGCGGGCCATTTTATCCTATAACCCTGCCCTGGGATAGCTGTTTAGATCAATTTAGCGACTCAAACATTCTATAGAGCTATTATCAATAGCACTGACTGATAAAAACCATTAACTTGGACAATCAACCCTGCCAATAGAACAATATTAAGACTTCACTTACTTACAACCTTAGAATCCAGACCTTTGCATAATCTATCCATAGCTTAAACACAAAGACTGGCGGGACTTTAAAGGATCAACCTCTATTCTCGATAAGAAAGGCAGACCAGGCCTGTTACTTAACACGAAGAGGGGGGGGGTAGAAGCTGATACTAAAAAAGCCTTAGGCATCACTTAAATTCTGAGACCTTAGCACGATTACTAGGTTGAGTAATACGCCGTTAAAAACGAACTCAAAATCCTGATTTATAGGTATAAACTCAAGTTTTTCGCTTGTCTTTGCCGTGTATTACCTTCGCTTGCTAACTCGTGCAAGGACCATATTCTATAAATAAATTAAGATTTTTAGCTTAGTAGGTTATGTTTTGCTTAGCAGCGGATAAAATCTATTATTCCAATTTGATAGGCACAAATAGTGGCGAGCCCCTTCTTACAATCCGTAGGGGAAGAGCTTTACCTTTAGGCGCCTGTTTTACGACTTCTAGCAAATGCGACACAGACTGAATTTTGGTGCCATTGAGCATGGTAATAACATCTGCCGGAATCAAACCTGCTCTTGATCCTACACCGTCCCTGACCTGCTTGACAATAACACCACTGGCAATCTTGAATTTTGACTTTTGCTCAGAGGATAGATCTTCTAACAATAAGTTTAATGGATTATCTGCCTCGGCGCTATTTTCAGAGGGCGATGCACTATTGGTGAGTTTTTTCTCACTCGGCAAAGTACCAATAACTAGCTCAACCTCCATTTTCTCACCTGAGCGAACTATTTCCAGCGTTGCGCTATTACCTGGCGGGACCACACCAACTTTATGTGGCAAATCCGCAGATAAAGTGATGGGACTGCTCTCAAACTTCAAAATAATATCACCCTCCTGCAATCCACCTTTTTGCGCAGGGCTATTAGGTAACACTTTAACAATCAATGCACCTTCAGCTTTCTCCAAGCCAAAAGACTCAGCCAGGTCTTTACTTACTTCTTGAATAATAACGCCTAGCCAACCGCGGCTAACAAAGCCGTTTTCACGTAACTGAGTAACGACATTCATTGCAATATCAATAGGGATCGCAAAAGATAACCCCATAAAACCACCGGAGCGGGTATAAATTTGTGAATTAATTCCGACCACTTCGCCGTCTAAGTTGAACAGTGGACCACCTGAATTACCCGGATTTATCGCCACGTCTGTTTGAATAAAAGGCACATAGGTTTCACTGCGAAGCGCTCGACCAGTCGCACTCACAATACCCGCAGTTACTGAGTGATCAAATCCAAAAGGCGAACCAATCGCCAAAACCCACTCACCCGCTTCCAATAATTCTGAACTGCCAATTTTAACTACAGGTAAAGAAGTAGCTTGAATTTTTAACAACGCAATATCAGAGCGCTTATCGGAACCTATCACTGTCGCCTCGAGCTCTCTTCGATCATTTAAGCGCACAAATACTTTTTCAGCATCCTTTATTACATGATAGTTAGTCAACACATAACCATCTGCACTGATAATAAATCCTGAGCCTAAAGATTCAGGCCTTTCAGAGCCTTCCGGCGTTTCAGGCTGGTCAGGAAAAGGTAAAAAAGGTTTGAATATTTCTGGTATATCTTGCCCTTTAGGGCCCTTAAAGCCAAAACCACTTTGATTCTTTTTCTTGCGTACTGTGGCTATATTAACCACTGCTGGCGCTGACTCTTTCACTAAAGATTTAAAATCAGGCAAGCTGGCCAAACTCGATTGCGAAGTGCCGACCAATAACATCAAAGCACTACAGAGTAAAAATTTAGAAACGAAGGATTTACATAAAAAAAATGATTGATTGATTTGCTGACTCATTGAGCACCTTTAATGAAATAATATTAATATTTGTTAAAATTTATCAAAGGACCATCGTTTAAATGTTTATTAATCACCTATAACAATTAAGAACTCCGATACATTTTCTCACACATAGTTTGCCAAATCATACGAATAGCTTAGTCTTATCCAAGAGACCAAGAATCGGCATTATTTAGCCTTTTCTAAAAACACCAAACAATACTCCAACTTAATTGACTACATAAAGAAGATGCAACTGATAATTGGTATCTTCAGATAATCGATTCGAAAATAATTTCACCACAAAAAAACTGGCGATAAGAACGGTGAACGACACAATGATAACCATCCATTCAGGGTAACCAAATTGGGTGATCAAAAACCCAGCACTAGACATAAAAACCAACGGCGTTAAATAAAGTAATAATGAAGCTTTAATAAAACTCAGCTCCTCGATACCTACTATCACAGTATCACCCGCAGAGACTTGTATATGCAAAGGTTTAGTCACTTTAATATTAACCATTTTGGACGCTGCCCACTGGGCAATTGCAGTTTGCCCACAGCTACTTTTTGCAGTACAACGACCACAGGCAGAACTTCTGCTTGCCTGCAGTAAAACAGTTTCTTCGTCAACTTTGACGACTAACGCTTGCTCTTCTATCATAATGAATTATTGGCTATTCCTAGGGTTATTTAAACCCTTTAATAAATCAGCGTGTTGAAGCAACATTTTACCGCCGCAACGGTCAGCAAACAGTAGAGAAAAACGCTCATTTGGGTTGTTTTAAAAAGGCACTGATAGAGAATTTATCCAGAACAACTTAATTATTCACATAGCAATGCACATCATTGAATATCTAAACGAGGCACTCCTATGCGAACAGCAAAACTAAACCTATTGGGTCGTGATAGTCACTGACGCCGCTATTTTGGCCGCCACATCGGGAGATACATCCCCTACCACAGTGATGAATTTTTTATCTGCACTTACCCCATAAGCTAATAGATTATCACTGGTAACTACACCTTGCGAAGCGACTTGAGATCCCATTGGCTCTATATTGACAGACACAGTGGCACGACCATTTGAATAAAGTAGTACTTCAGACTTATTTGACACTCTATGGGTTACTTTGGAAAATCCTTGGGGCAACCAATTGGCCTGCCAACTAGCAGCTTTGTTCGCCAATAAATCACGATGCTGCTGGATATACTGCCTCATGCCATAAGCCATTTTTTTCACTACAGGCTGGGAATTAGAACTAGAGACGGTTGATAATTGATTGCCAAATTTACCTTGTGGAAAACCCTCGTTAGCTTTAACCACATTAGCTAAATCTACTGTTGGCCCAACGCTAGTATCAGTGCTATAGCCTTGAGCGCCAAGCAAAACAACGGCCGTAACCGAAGCTGCCATCGCCATACTTGCCATAGGTTTCCACCATTGAGAAGGCTCTTCAGGCGATTGCTGTGGCCTCTCTTTTGAAACCAACTGATCGACCTCATGTATTACAGTAGTACGATAATTCGGTTCAGTTTCCAGAGCAGCACTCACCTTTGAAACCAGGTCCACTGTGTCTGACATTTCTACAGAGCGCCCTTGCATTATGTCTTGGGCTAAATGATATCGCCCCCACTTATCTTTAAGCTCACCATCGTTAGAGGTGCGTTCGATGAGACGACGAAGCTCAAACGCTTCAATTTCACCGTCCATCATTGCCGATATTGGCTCAAATGATTTTTCATGCATTTTCTAGATACTCCTAACGACAGTTCATTTTTTATTTTAACTCAATAAACCGTTTCATTTCAGTTATATGTATGCCTACTTTAAAAAGGGAGAAACCTCTTTATCGATCGCCTCTCTCGCTCTAAAAATTCTCGATCTGACAGTGCCTACCGGACAGTCCATGATTTTCGAAATATCCTCGTAGCTCATGTCTTCAAATTCGCGAAGAGTTAGCGCTACTCGTAAATCGACCGGTAATTGATCAAGCACTTTTTTTATGACTTGATCCATTTCTTCTCTGACTAAATTACTTTCAGGGCTTCCTAAATCATGTAATTTATTTTCACCTTCAAAGTACTGCGCATCAGCCACGTCAATATCAACATCTGGCGGTCTACGGCCTCTGGAGACTAAATGGTTCTTTGCAGTATTTATCGCAATTCGATATAGCCAAGTATAAAAAGCACTGTCACCGCGAAATCTTGGCAATGCTCTATAGGCTTTTATAAACGCTTCTTGAGAAATATCTAGCGCCTCGTCTTGATCGTAAACATACCGACCGATGAGGGCTATTATCTTGTGCTGGTATTTACCCACCAACAAATCAAATGCTCGCTTATCACCTTCTTGGACTCTTTTAACTAGCTGTTTATCGATTTCAGCATTATTCTCGCCCGACACTCAAAAACCTTTATATGAATACCTTTACCATACTCTTTACAGACACATCAAGAATGACCATACCTTGGACGCCATCTTGGAGCTGTTTCTGTACTGAGCCACCTATTTATCTAATTTGCTATATTACTGCTAATTGTCGTTATGAGATCACTGATCTATATGAGTAGATGTTATTTAAATAGTTCCGATTTATTAATAATATTTCTAATCTTAAGGCCTTAGATTAACCTTATCTTACTGGTCTCTGTCTATTTTATCAATTGCCTAATCAATATCCAATCTTACTCTCGATTAGCTATATAAGATTTTGCATTGGCTTTTTAAAACGTATAATCGTTTGATTCTGTTTCCAAGAATTAGGCCTCTAGAAGTGCCTCACAATCCACTTACCTATGTGTAATCAATATGAAAAAACAATTTGAATTTGACATCCTAATTATTGGTAGTGGCGCTGCAGGACTTACTTTGGCCTTAAAACTTGCCCCTCAAGCACAAATTGCCGTTTTAAGTAAAGGAGATTTAACCAGCGGCTCCACATGGCTCGCCCAAGGCGGGGTCGCAGCCGTTATCGATAAATTAGATATAGCGCAAAACCACGCCGATGACACCTTGACGGCTGGCAGCCATTTATCCCATGATGAAGCAGTTAATGCTACCGTCGAAAAAGGCCGTGAATCTATTGATTGGCTGATTCAGCAAGGGGTGCCTTTTAGCACAGAAAACGGCCAACTTCACTTAACTCGAGAAGGCGGCCACAGCCATCGGCGGATCATCCATGCTGCTGACTCCACCGGCAAAGCTATTTTACAAAGCCTAATCGGTAAAGCCAAAGCTGAACCTTGTATTCAATTATTTGACCAAAGTATGGCAATTGATTTAATCACTACCGCTAAGCTAGGTTTGGCAGGTGATCGTTGTATCGGTGCATATGTACTTGACAGCAAGAGTGGTGATATAGATGTATTTAAAGCTAAACATACTGTTTTAGCGACAGGTGGCGCCTCAAAATCGTATCTTTACACTAGCAACTCTGATGGTGCGAGTGGAGATGGTATCGCAATGGCATGGCGCTCAGGATGTAGAGTAGCCAATTTAGAGTTTAATCAGTTCCATCCTACCTGTCTTTATCACCCACAAGCTAAGTCTTTTTTAATTAGCGAAGCGATACGGGGAGAAGGCGGTATGTTATTGCTTCCAGATGGCTCTGCTTTCATGCACAAATTTGATCAACGTGGCGAACTTGCCCCCCGCGATATTGTCGCGCGCGCCATCGATTACGAGATGAAACGCCTGGGTGCAAACTGTCTTTATTTAGACATTTCTCACCGCGACGACGCCTTTATACGCAGCCATTTTCCAACCATTTATAAGCGCTGCAAAGCACTAGGTATTGATATCTGCCGAGAGCCTATCCCGATTGTTCCCGCTGCGCATTATACCTGTGGCGGTATTATGACTGACATTAAAGGCAATACCGATATACAGGGGCTCTACGCCATAGGAGAAACAGCCTTTACTGGACTTCATGGAGCTAACAGACTAGCCTCTAACTCATTATTGGAATGTATTGTTTTTGCCTCAGCCTGCGCTATCGACATCCAAGCCAAATTAACTGAGTTTATTGAATTCCCCGACATTCCCTCATGGGATGAATCGCAAGTCACCGATTCTGACGAAGACGTGATCATTGCGCACAACTGGGATGAACTTAGGCGCTTTATGTGGGATTACGTTGGCATAGTAAGGACAGACAAGCGCTTGCAGCGCGCTAAAAACAGGTCTGACCTACTGCAAGCTGAAATTGCCGAATATTACAGCAACTATAAAATAAGCAAAGATTTATTAGAACTTAGGAATTTAGCCTTAGTTGCTGAACTTATTATTCAATCTGCCATGTTACGCAAAGAGAGCCGAGGATTGCATTTCACATTAGATTACCCACATTTGGCACCCCAAGCGCGCGATACCATTCTAACGCCTATCAATTACTTATGGCCGAGGACAGCAGTGCAACCTGACGGACGGCTGTCATAGCTCAAGACACTTTCGTGGTAATTTTAGCCCAACGAGCAGCCACTCTGAGGCGTCGATAGCTTTGGAAATTGACGCTATCGGGGAAAATTAATAAGTGCGTGTGAGATTGATCTAGATGCTTAATACGCAGCAACAGAATTCCAAATAGCAAATGCAGGCTCGAGATACCTAGACACGCTTGAAGAGGTTCATCCAGCTCAGCTAGGCTAATTTCGCAATTGACTAAATCCCAGAATAGCACCCTAGTAACCTGCTTTCGATACAGGTCATAGCCCACACTTAACAATACCGCAGACGCCAGAAAGGTCTGCCATAAGCTATTTAAATCGGCTACAAAGATACTGGTTAGTGACAATAGATGAATAGCAACATATAGCCAGCGCTTTATGCGCGATGGCTTTATCACTATATTAAGCGGGCTGAACACGACTCAAAATCAGCTCAACCATAGACTGCAATTGTTGATCCTCTGATTTACCACGGCGCATTAACCAGACAAACAAATCTTGATCTTCACAGGCTAACAACCTTACAAAAATATCTTTGTCTAAATCGCTAAGTTCGCTAAAAGCTCGTTCCATAAATGGCACGAACAACATATCTAATTCTAACATGCCACGACGACTCTGCCATGTTAAGCGCCTTACATCTTCGGCTGTATACATTTTAAAAACCTGTTTTCATTTTAAGTATCACCATTAGATCAAAGCGGCTTTTAAATTCCAAGATTAATTAATCACAAACAGACTAAAGCTTGCTAATTCAGGTGATGATATTTCAGACTAAGCTGACAAGCCGCTATAGATTAATGACGAGATCAGTTACAGTAGCTACTCCGAGACATCTGCCTAACGCTATGAATCAAATAGAGGAGGCACAAAAAAGCGCAAATGTGCAGTTTGCCGACGTAAACAGGCAGTTTAAGATTTTTTTTAACGACCTATTTGCCAGTCTAATAGCTGGGGTTTCACTTTAATATTGGCCAGGGTGCGCCCTAGGGTTTAAATTTTTTAAGGCTATTTCATGGATACTAGTGCTGATTATTTATCGATCATACTCAACGACACACCTCTGTTTGATGTTCGTGCACCTATAGAACATCGCAAAGGTGCTATAAACAATGCGGTCAACTTGCCTTTAATGTCAGACACAGAAAGAGAACTCGTTGGTACTTGCTACAAGAATGCGGGGCAAGAAGCCGCCATAGCACTTGGCCGCCAATTAGTCACAGACGACTTGCAGCAGCAACGCACGGCGGCATGGTTAGCCTTCAGTAAAGCCAATCCAGAGGGCTATCTATACTGTTTTCGCGGAGGACTTCGCTCTAGAATCAGCCAACAGTGGATGCACGAGAACGGCGTCAACTATCCTTTTATTGAAGGGGGTTATAAAGCGATGCGACGCTTTCTAATTGATCAGCTCGAATCCAGCATAGAATCTGTACCTATAACCCTTATCAGTGGTAGAACCGGTTGCGGTAAAACACGTTTATTAGCGCAATTAACACACACCATTGACTTAGAGAAGCTTGCGAATCATCGAGGCTCTAGTTTTGGTGCCACCGGCAGCTCACAGCCTACACTGATCAATTTTGAAAACGCAATTTCTACTGCATTTTTAAAACATCGCCACCACCACAGTGGCTGTGTTTATTTAGAAGATGAAAGTCATTTAATTGGCTCTTTAGCGCTGCCTATTTCACTTAAGAATAAAATGGCTCAAGCGCCACATATTGAATTGGAAACACCCTTAGAGCTGCGAATTGACTATGCTATAGAAGATTATATTGTCTGTTTACTGGCAAGTTATCAACAGCAATATTCATATGAAGTTGCGTTTGAGCTGCTTTCTCAAAGACACTTACAAAGCTTATCAAATATTCGCAAGCGACTTGGGCCGGAGCGCCATCAGCAAGCACAGACGCTGCTCACTAAAGGGCTAAATACTCACAGAGAAACACAATCGACAAAGGGATACAGAGGCTTTATTGAACTAATCCTCAGCCAGTATTACGACCCAATGTACGATTACCAATTATCCACAAAAGGTCATAGAGGCAGCTTTAAAGGCAATAGCGCTGAAGTAAAGCAGTATATTGCACAATACAAATGATCGGATTTAATGACTGCAAGCTTAACCTTTTACACAGTTAAACTGAATTTTCTAGCCTTTACGGGCTTAAATTCAGGAATCTTTCACACAGAAAATGCCAAAAAAATGCAACCAATCGAAACTAAATACAGAGATATTGTACTAATCGGCGGCGGTCACGCACACGCCATAGTGATCAAAATGTGGGCCATGAAACCTGTTCCAGGGGTGCGCTTAACATTAATTTCTAATACCCTCAATACCCCCTATTCAGGTATGTTACCTGGTTTAATCAGCGGCCATTATACTTTTGATCAGACACACATTGATTTAGTCAAACTGTGCAGTTGGGCAAAAGTACGTTTTATTCGGGCGACAGTCAGTCAATTAGATACTGATGCACAAAGCGTCGTTCTATTAGACAGACCTGCTATCAACTATGACTTAGTATCTATTAATTCTGGTTCAACGCCCAATATAGTCACCACATTAGGTGCTAAAGAATTTGCTACTCCAGTCAAACCCATTTCACAATTTTATCAACACTGGCAACATATCAAGCTGAGAATAGAAGCGGCAACTACCCCTCTAAACATCGCAGTGGTGGGCGCTGGTGCCGGCGGCTTTGAATTAATTACAGCGATAAAATACGCTTGCGACAGGCTGCAAGAAAACCAAAAAAGCCCTGTAATAATCCATCAATGTCACTGGATTATTGCAGGAAAATCACTGCTCCAATCTCACAGTAAACAGGTACAAACCAAAGCCATAGAGTACTGTGAACACAAAAACATTCAATTACACTTTGATTTTTCAGTTAGCCAGGTAACAAAAGATCACTTGTTTTCCAGCAAACCAGCTTCTAAGCCTCTCTCCTTAAAGACAGATGCTGTTATATGGTGCACGACCGCCAGTGCAGCAAAATGGCCTGCCACGTCAGGTTTGGCGGTTGATATACAGGGTTTTATAACCGTCAACAACTACTTACAATCAACATCTAATAGCAAAGTATTTGCCGGCGGAGACATCGCGAGTCAAGAGGATCACCCAAGACCTAAAGCCGGTGTTTTTGCAGTAAGACAAGGTCCGGTTTTATTCAAAAATTTATGTAAAGCCATTTTAGAACAACCATTATCTAGCTACGTGCCGCAAAAAAGCTTCTTAAGCATCTTAGCCACCGGAGAAAAACATGCTATTGCCAGTAAAGGCTCTCTGTGTATTTCAGGTCATTGGGTATGGCACTGGAAAGACAGGATAGATCAAACCTTTATGCGAAAACTGAGTGTGTTTGATCAGCAACATTCGATGCCCCTACAACAGATAAACCCTGTTTTACAGGATACACTAGAGAATTTTTTGCATAGGCCACCAAAGCGTTTTTTATCACTGTTTAGCAAAAAGCTAGCAAGGGATGCTGATGAAATGCGTTGCGGTGGCTGCGGAGCAAAAGTTGCTAGCGATGTGTTAACCTACACCTTGCGAAAAGTAACAGCGGATATCAAAGTTCTACAAAGAACCGACGTTATTATTGGCATTGAGTCACCTGATGATGCCGCGGTGATAGAAACAGGTGACTTGGCTCTCGCCCAAAGTGTAGATCAATTTCGTACTATACTAGATGACCCCTATCTCTTTGCAAAAATAGCCACTAACCATGCCTTAAGTGATCTACATGCAATGGCCTGCGAACCTCAATCTGCACTCTCTCTTGTGGCAATGCCCCATGCGAGCGAAGCCATCCAAAAACGTGAACTTTATCAATTGATGTATGGCGTCATTGAAGAGCTTAATCGAGCGGGTTGCAGTCTAATTGGAGGACATACCAGCGAAGCGGCAGAGTTAAGCTTAGGTCTAACGGTCAACGGCATTATTGACACTGAGACTATTAAGAAAAAATCTGGTATTAGAGTGAATCAGCAGTTAATTATAACCAAACCATTGGGCACAGGTGTAATTATGGCCGCCCATATGCAAGCACAGGCAAAAGGTGAAACGGTGTATCGATGTTTAGATACCATGCTGCAAAGTAACCAACGGGCGGCCACTATTCTCAAACACTACAATTGCAGTGCAATGACAGATGTTACTGGCTTTGGTTTAATCGGCCACTTATCCGAAATGCTCGCAGAGTGTGATTTAAACTGCCAAATTTCGCTGAGTGATATTGCCACTATTGGAGGGGCGAGCGAACTGTCAGAACAGGGAATTAAAAGCAGCTTGTATGATAAAAATCTGCGTGCAAGTGAGTGCATAGTCAATAGGAAACAGTGGCAAAGTGCTAGTAAATACCCGCTACTGTTTGATCCACAAACCAGTGGTGGGCTAATAGCTTGGGTAAATAGTCAAGATGTGAGTGCCTGTCTTCAAGCATTAATTGCAGCGGGTTATGCTGATAGCAAAGTCATAGGTCAAGTGATCGAGCGCAGCAATACACAACAAGGGGTTGATGTAATCGTGATTGAATTAGTCTAAAAAATAGCTTCGGCCTTAGGTGGAGTAAGGACCAAAGCTAATAAGAAAAGTGCTATTAATACAGCTTAGAAAAGCCGATCACATGGCGATGATTGGCCGTTTTTTTAGCTAGCCTGTTGAGTTATGTGCGCTACATTGTGTTGACTTACTACATAAGCATGAAGCGTTTGTTTTTGTTCATCACTAAGATAAATACCCATTTTACTGCGACGCCAAATGATGTCTTCCAAAGTAACAGCCCACTCTGATGCTATTAGGTAATCCACCTCAATCTCATACAAACCGGCACCGAAATCTTTACCTAAATCATCAATGCCATGGGCTTTACTTAAAAAATCATGACACAAAGTACCGTAAGATCGGACATAACGCGTTAAATTTTGTTGAGGTAACCAAGGATAAGTTTGTTCAAGTAAAGTCAATAACTGCGGTCTGCTTTCAAAGTCTCCGCCAGGTAAAACAGCATTTTTAGTCCAAGCTTTGCGCGCATTTGGGAAGAAATCGCAAAGCTTGTTGACCGCCGCCTCTGACAACTTGCGGTAAGTAGTTATCTTGCCACCATAGACAGAAATCAAAGGCGCTTTACCATTTTCTGCTTCAAGATCAAAAGTGTAGTCACGAGTCACCGCTTGCGCGCTATCCGATTCATCATTTAGCAGCGGTCTAACACCTGAATAAGTGCGTACTACATCCGCGGCCTTTATTTGAGTTTTAAAGTGCTGGTTAGTTATTTCGATTAAATAATCTGTTTCTTCTTTATCAATCGCCACTTCACTTGGATCACCAAAATATTCTACGTCTGTGGTACCTATTAACGAAAAATGCTCTTGGTAGGGGATGACAAACACGATTCGTCCGTCTTCATTTTGTAGAATATAGGCTTGAGGTTCATTGTGAAGCCTAGGAACAACAATATGGCTTCCCTTAACCAACCTGATACTTTTAGACGCAGGTTTATGTAAAACTTTATCAAATAAACTGACTACCCAAGGCCCTGCGGCATTAGCAATCGCTTTGGCACGTACCAGCGATGTTTTACCTTGTGGGTTTTCTAAGGTTAATTGCCATTCACCCGCCACTCGCTTTGCATCAACACATTTTGTTCTGACTAAAACATCTGCACCATTTTTTTTAGCTAATAAAGCGTTACAGACCACTAATCTTGCATCATCAACGGCGGCATCGGAATATTCAAAGCCTTTACGCATAGTGCTTTTGAGCGGGCTATCAGATGAAAAATTAATACTTTTAGATTTTTCTAAAGTCGTACGCTTAGCTAAGTTATCGTATAAAAAAAGACCCGCTCTAATCATCCATGCAGGCCGCAGGTGCGGTTTATGGGGCAACTGGAAGCGCAGCGGAGAGATAATGTGCGGCGCACTTTTTAACAGTACTTCGCGTTCTGCCAATGCTTCTTTAACTAAACGGAATTCGTAATACTCTAGATAGCGTAAACCACCATGTATAAGTTTACTGCTGTGCGAAGAAGTAGCACTAGCAAGATCATTCATTTCACAGAGTAACACGCTTAAACCACGCCCGGCTGCATCTGCCGCAATACCTACACCATTAATGCCCCCGCCGATGACAACTAAATCGTAACTATGATCAGTGACTTGATTATCTTGCACAGTTCTCTATCTCCAATAAAATATCACTTCGTTTAAAAAGTTCGCTAATGTATAAATTCAAACAATAATTACTAATAGCTCTATGATAAACCGCAATAACGAAAAATTATAGACCTAAATGAAAATAAACGAATATTTATAGAAAATATAGAGGTGCTATATTTCACTCTATTAAATTGATTCCCCCCAATAAAAAAATTGTTATCAGCAGATTTTAAGACACAGCAATAATCTATAGTGAATTGATCTAGTCTGCTCAGCTAAACCGTTGAAAGCTTAGATCAATCTAGGAGTCTGTCGGATTTAACGCTAATCCACTGCGATCGGCTAAGTCCGACAAGCACCTAGCTTATAAATGACCCAGGGTTGTACCTTTTACAAAGAGACGTTTTATGCCACTACTCGCACTGGTCTGATATGGTGATCAAGCAAGCAATCTCTAGCCATTTAAGCGTTGCTGTTTCTAAAGGCAGATACGCCTAAAAACACCGTTTTTTTGAATAGCCGCATCAAAAAATCATCAGATCTGACCAATATTCGTTTATAATTAGTCGGCTCAATTTTTTTTGATAACTGAGATAGCAAACTAGTATTACTGCATTTAAACTTTGTATGCAATAGCAACTTATGGGATTGCATCACCAACTGCCTAGATTAGCATGCAATAAAAACTCTTAGAGGCTTTTGCAGGCAGTAGCGAGCAAAGCCTCTTTTAATGAAACTTAGCTCACCGAATTATTATCCAGATGGCAACACAATGACAGAAGTTAATTATGCTTTAATCCTTATCGCCTCGTTTATAGCGGTGGCAAGTCCTGGGCCTGCAACTTTGGCAATAGCGGGAACATCCATGGCTCAAGGCAGGCTAAAAGGTTCTGTACTGGCGACGGGAATTACCACAGGGTCACTAATTTGGTCTTGCTCAGCGGCATTAGGCTTTAGCGCTATTATGTATACCAACCTATGGTTATTTGAATTGATGCGCTATCTAGGTGCGAGTTATTTACTCTTTATGGCCTACAAATCCGCAAGAGCGGCCTTTAGTCAAAGCCCGTTACTGATAAAGAATGCCAAGGAAAAGAGTCTAGCGGCGACTTATTACCGAGGTGTGGCGATACATTTAACCAATCCTAAAGCCATCTTTTTCTTTGCTGCATTGTATGCAGTTGCCTTTCCAGCTGATACCCAATTAATTGAAATATTGACCGTGAATGGGTTGATTGTGTTACAAGGCTTTATTGTTTTTCAAACCTATGCGTTTTTATTTTCGGTACCTAAAGTGCGTGAATTTTATTTGCAGATGAAACGCTGGTTTGAAGCCTTCTTCGCCATGGCCTTTGGTTTTGCGGGGTTTAAAATTTTTACACTAGACATTGATTAATCAAGACCTTACAACTTGGTTATAACGACTTTATCTATTACCTGAATCAGTGACTTCACTGCAGGATCGAATACAAGCTCCCTTTTCTACATCGGTTAAAAAAATACTCACATAATCGGCGGCTCAAGCTAAGATTTTTTAATTCCACTCTAAAAAAAATATCATGCACTCTATATCCTCTTTGAAGTCACGGAAACAGGCATTAGTGAGAGTGATGCAAGACCAGCGAATACGATAACAGACTATTAAAAGCCTAACCAGTGCGCGCAACTAGTCTGAAAGAAAATAACTTTGCAAAGATCTGATAACATTTTGCTGGTCTGCATAATCTAGTCATAGGCAAGACTAGGTTATGCAAAAACAGCCCTTACAGGCTATCCGCCAGTTCAGGGACTACATCAAACAAATCTGCGACTAAGCCATAATCTGCGATAGAAAAAATTGGCGCTTCTTCATCTTTGTTAATAGCCACTATTACCTTTGAATCTTTCATACCGGCTAAATGCTGGATTGCACCTGAGATACCGACGGCAATATACAGATCTGGAGCGACTATCTTGCCGGTTTGACCTACTTGCATATCATTGGAAACAAAACCGGCATCAACAGCAGCACGAGAGGCCCCAACGGCCGCTCCCAATTTATCAGCTACTGATTCTAGCAAGCTAAAATTTTCTCCGTTAGCCATTCCACGGCCACCGGAAATAATCACCTTAGCGGCAGTTAATTCAGGGCGTTCAGATTCAACCACTGCTTCGCTAATGAACAGTGATTTACCACTATTATGAACAGTTGAGACAATTTCAATGCTTGCAGCACCGGATAATTCAGCCTCTTCAAAGGCCGTAGTTCTCACAGTGAGCACTTTAATCTCATCGAAAGACTGCACTTTTGCCACTGCATTACCGGCGTAAATTGGACGTTCAAATACATCTGCACTTTCAACCGCTACTATTTCAGAAATTTGTGCGACATTAAGTAATGCAGCAACCCCCGGCATAATATTTTTGCCAGTGGTCGTGGCAGCGGCGAGTAAGTGGCTTTTACCGGCGGCTAATTCGACAATTAAAGGCAGCATATTTTCAGCTAAATGATGCCCGTAAACCGCGTTATCAGCGACCAGCACCTTAGTCACACCTGATATTTTTGCCGCACTGTCGACAACACTTTGACAGTTGCTACCGGCCACCAAAACACTGACGTCACTGTTAATGGCCAAGGCGGCTGTCACTGTGTTTAAGGTGGCACTCTTTAATGTATGGTTGTCATGTTCTGCAATCACTAAAATAGACATAAAATCATTCTCTACTCTTAAATTGTTGTTCTGCATAGTAAAATTAAAGATCCCCCAAGTAAGCTCTGTTACTTGACCCGACTTCTCTTCACTGTGTGGGGTACTTTTAGTACCTACTCTGAGAAAAAACGTTAGCCCGAAGGCCAGGTAATTAATCTCTATTAAATTACTTTCGCTTCATTTCTTAATTTGTCAACTAACTCAGCGACATCAGCTACTTTTACCCCAGCTTTACGCTCAGTAGGCGGTGCTACAGAAATAATTTTAGTGTGTTCTTTAATAGACACCCCTAATTCATCGGCAGTTTTAACCTCAAGAGGCTTACGTTTTGCTTTCATAATATTGGGAAGAGAGGCGTAACGCGGTTCGTTTAAACGTAGATCCGTGGTTGCAATGATGGGCATTGCCAACTCCAGCGTTTCTAATCCACCATCCACTTCACGAGTCACTAATGCCTTTTCACCATTAATTTCAATATTTGAGGCAAATGTTCCCTGCGCCATACCGGTTAAAGCCGCGAGCATCTGGCCGGTTTGATTATTGTCAGTATCTATGGCTTGTTTACCTAAGATAACTAAACTTGGCGCTTCTATTTCGACTATTTTAGCCAATAGCTTTGCTACGTTTAAAGACTCAAGTCCCTGTTCTGCTTCAACCTGTATTGCACGATCGGCACCTAAGGCTAGGGCGGTGCGCAATTGTTCTTGGCAGGCTTTGGGTCCTACAGACACGGCAACCACTTCCGTTGCGATGCCCGCTTCTTTTAACCTAATACCTTCTTCAACGGCTATTTCGCAAAAAGGGTTCATGGACATTTTAACGTTATTAAGATCAACACCGCTCTTATCTGCCTTAACTCTCACTTTTACGTTATAGTCGATAACGCGCTTGACTGTTACTAATACTTTCATAAAAACACCTAGTTCACATGAGAAAAAAACTGCTGCTCTGTTAGTGACATTATTGTGTCACCACCAGCACTTATACTTGCTAAGCAAGCTTTGGTTCTAACTAAAAAATGTTCTGTGTAAAATTTGCAAGTCATTAATTTAGCTTGTAAATAAGCTTTATCTGAGGCTTTATTTTGCAATTGAGACTGCGCCACTATAAAAGATTTTGCCATTAACCAACCACCCATTAAATAGCCCCATAATTGCAAATAATTTGCCGCGACACTGTTGGCATGCTGAGGATTTTCAGTTAGCCACTTTACTGCGTTTTGAGCATCATCTAAAGCACTACTCAACGACAAATGCAAATTGTCACTCCCCTTTAACGTCGCTAATAGTGCTATTGTTTGGTGAATTTTACTAAAAAAATGCTCTGCTTGTGCGCCGCCATCCAACAGCGTTTTACGGATGCTAAAATCTAACGCCTGAATACCGGTAGTCCCTTCATAAATAGTCAATATGCGCGCATCGCGAACATGTTGAGCAACGCCCGTCTCTTCGACATATCCAGCACCACCATAGACCTGCATTGCCAATGAAACTAATTCTTGTGCTAATTCAGTGCACCAACCTTTAACAATGGGCGTTAAAAAGCCGATACTGGCATCAAAACCGGCAATTTCCTCGCTAGCTTTATGCTGTTTAATAGCAGCGTTTTTCTGATCGTCTATTAATGCGCTGAAGTAACAGAGCGCGCGCATCGCCTCTGTACCTGATTTCATCAGCATTAACATGCGCCGCACATCTCCGTACGACGCTATTGTCAGTTTATTACCTGCGGCATCAGATCCTTGAATACGACTAGTTGCGTAATGCAATGCTCCCTGAAAAGCACACTCAGAGATACCTAGTCCTTGAACCCCAACGCTTTGGCGTGCGTGATTCATCATACTAAACATATAACGTAAACCACTGTGCTCTTTACCGACCAAATAGCCAATAGCCCCCTCGTTATTACCATAACTCATGACACAGGTAGGACTGGCGTGGATACCCAATTTATGCTCGAGCGATAAACATCGAAGATCATTTTTAATACTTGGCTCACCTTGCGTATCCAACAAAAACTTTGGCACCACAAACAGAGAGAGTCCTTTCACCCCCGCGGGTGAGTTAGGCAATCTTGCGAGTACTAAATGAATGATATTTTCAGCCATTTGGTGATCTCCCCAAGTAATGAACACCTTCTGGCCATGGAGCTTATAGTGCTCTCCTGCAGACTCCGCTCGGGTGGTAATAGCCGCCAAGTCACTG
Source organism: Gammaproteobacteria bacterium (assembly GCA_034111875.1). Lineage (GTDB taxonomy): Bacteria > Pseudomonadota > Gammaproteobacteria > Pseudomonadales > Balneatricaceae > Rs1. The sequence continues at coordinate 8,494 of JAWUWK010000061.1, read as the reverse complement.
CCTGCAGAGGCTTCTGTGAGGTTCATCGTCCCAGTCCACTTGCCACTGACTAGTTTTGCTAAAAACTGTTGTTTCAGCCAATCGCTGCCATGCTGCTGGATCGCAGTGATCGCACCTTGACCCAGCAACGGACAAAGTGAGAAGGCCAAATTTGAGCTTTGCCAAATTTCATTGCAGGCAACTGAAACTAAATTGGGCAGGCCCTGACCACCGTATTCTTCTGAAGCTGACAAACTCGGCCATCCCTGATCGACAAATTGCCGATAGGCTCTAGCAAAACCGACTGTCTCTGTCACTTGCTCTTGTGCTAAAATCGGTGGATGCTGATCCCCGTATTGGTTTAAGTCTAATAAATGATTAACCGCATACTTTTCAGCTTCAGAGAGCACTTGTTTGACAAAATCACTGTTGAGGTCATCCAGATGCTCAGCAGTACAAAATTCATCAAATGCCAGTAGATAACGGATAACAAAATCTGCTTCTTTATAAGGGTGCTGATAAGTGCTCATTTAGATATCCTCAATTGGTTCAATTTTGACCAAAATAATCGCATCGAAAAGACTGACCTCATATTACTAATCATAAATCTGCTGGAAGTTATAACGAACAATAATGTATTCACAGGCTAAAATAGATTATCTCTTTGGCCTATCGATCTTGTCAAATAAAGCCTCACACAGTTTACATATTTCAATTACCGCAAACTTATAGCTGTGTCTGTTTTAGAGAGGCATCAATCTATTGCTGCACATTCTCGATAAACTAACACCCTAGGTACTTTACCCCACCCGATCTATTGCCATGGCTGTCGCTTCGCCGCCACCAATACAAAGTGAGGCAATTCCTCTGCGCTTTCCCTGTTGCTTGAGAGCATATATAAGCGAGACTATAATTCTTGCCCCTGAGCACCCAATAGGATGACCAAGAGCGCAAGCTCCGCCATTAACATTGACTTTACCCGCGTCTAACTGCAACGCTTGCATAGCAATCATTGTCACTACTGCAAAGGCTTCATTAATTTCATAAAGATCCACTTCTGATGACTGCCAACCTACTTTGCCTAGTAATTTTTGGATGGCGCTGACAGGCGCTAATGTAAATTCAGCGGGTTCTTGGGCGTGGCTACTATGGCCAATAATGCGAGCCAAAATTGGTATATTACGGTATTTAGCTTCGCTCTCTTTCATCAAAACAAGCGCGGCAGCCCCATCGGAAATGGAACTTGAATTCGCTGCTGTTACTGTACCATCTGTCTTAAACGCAGGCTTTAAATGGATAATTTTCTCAACCTTAGCTTTTAAAGGTTGTTCATCTTGCGTCACCGTTTTAACCGAGTACCGACCTTTAACGATCACGGCGGCTATTTCTTCTTCAAAACGTTGTTGATCTATGGCCTCTCTTGCTCGTGTGAGAGAGCGAATAGCAAATTCATCCATCGCTTCACGGGTAAAACCATAATCATCGGCGCTGTGTTGTGCAAATACGCCCATTAATTTCCCGTCATAAGCATTTTCTAAACCGTCAACAAACATCGAATCGAGAACTTGGCCATGTCCCATACGCATTCCAGCGCGAGCTTTTGGCAGCAAATAAGGCGACTGACTCATATTTTCCATCCCGCCAGTCATCATCACATCTGCACTGCCTGCTAAAATCTGATCATGGCCAAACATTACTGCTTTCATACCAGATCCGCACATTTTATTGATGGTTGTGCAGCTAGTCGACAAGCTAAGTCCGGCGTTAAGTGCCGCTTGTCGGGCTGGCGCTTGGCCTAACCCAGCCCCCAGTACACAGCCCATAACCACCTCATCAATATCACTGGCTGACAAAGTCGAACGCTCTAGTGCTGCTTTAATCGCAATAGTCCCTAAATCCGGCGCAGCAACTGAGCTCAAGATTCCCTGTAATGCACCAATCGCTGTTCTAGCAGCCGCTACAATTACAATACTTTGTTGATTATTAGACATGACCTATGCTCCAATTTTTCAATACGTACAGTATACAGGAACCGCTTAATAAGATTTTTCTCGTTAAAAAATCACCTCAGAATAGTATTAAGTCTTAAATTTTTACAACCTATTACCTAAAAAAGCTGTTTATGACTATCATAGGAGCCTGTCGGAGGTAATGCTAATCGACTGCTAAAAAGTCACTTATAAGGTAAAATATATTTTAGGCTAACGTTTAAACATAGAGAGTTTAATAGGATGAAAGAATAGGTTTGGGAACACAAAACTGGCGAGGAATAATTGAGAAACTTACGAATTCAACCACTCTTCACCGACAATTTAACGATCGAACTAGAGGGTAAAGGAAAAATCTAGATCGCATTATCCTAGCTTATATTTACCTATGCACACAGCATAGAGAAAAAAGCAACGACTATAAAAAGATTTCAGCACCAGTCATAGACTCAATAAGCTGAGTGCTGAAATCTTGTTTTTAATAATTCTAGAGCCTAAGCCAAGCTATCGTCGGCGACACGGTATTTAGGGTCTTCATCGGCATTAGCTTCCACTAATGACCCCGACTTTTCGAGCAACGCGGTACATTCAGTACTTAAGTGCCTTAAGTGCAAAGAAGTACCGGCGGCAACATATTTATCAGCGATCGCATCAATCGCCTCTATCCCTGAATGATCGATGACTTTGGCATCTTTAAAATCAATAATCACATCCGCAGGATCAGATGATGGCGAAAAATTATCTTTAAAACTTTGTGCCGATGCAAAAAATAATGGCCCATGGGGCAAGTAAATTTTAGTGTCTCCCTCTTGGCGAGTTTCCATATCGACATGTTTAGCGTGACGCCAAGCAAAGATCAGCGCCGACATAATAACACCTACCACCACAGCAATCGCCAAATCAGTAAACACGGTTACCACAGCAACCGTAATACCTACAAAGGTGTCTCCGAGGGGAATACGCCCGAGTAACCGGAAGCTCGACCACTCAAAGGTGCCTAACACCACCATACACATCACTCCAACTAATGCAGCGAGAGGTATCATTTCAATGTAAGCAGAGCCAAAGAGGATAAATATCAATAAAAACATCGCGGCAGAGGCGCCGGATACTCGTGTACGTCCACCTGAGTTAATATTGATCATACTCTGTCCAATCATTGCACAGCCCCCCATGCCACCGAAGAAACCAGTCGCTACGTTGGCAACACCTTGGCCTATGCACTCTTTGTTACCACGACCACGGGTGTTAGTCATTTCATCAATTAAGGTCAACGTCAGTAGCGATTCAATCAAGCCAATTGCCGCTAAAATAATCGCATAGGGAAGTATTATGATCAATGTATCCATCGTCAGAGGTACCATCGGAATATGAAAATCAGGGAAACCGCCTGCGATGGTGGCGTTGATATCGCCAGTCTTCTCCTGCAAGAAGTTAACCACCGTTAAGGTATCTAAATCTAAACCAATCACCAGCAAGCTAACAACCACAATAGCCGCCAGTGCTGAGGGAATAGCGGTAGTCACTACCGGCAAAAAGCGAATGATAAACATCGTTAAACCGATGAGGCCAATCATTATCCACAGTGAGGAACCCGCTAACCAAGTACCAGACATCCAACCCCATTTGCCTTCGGGAGTGTCTGATTGCAACATTGGTATTTGCGATAAAAAGATGACAATGGCTAAGCCGTTAACAAATCCAAGCATCACAGGGTGTGGCACTAAGCGAATAAATTTGCCTAACTTAAACACCCCGGCAAGTACTTGTAAAATGCCCATAAGCACAACAGTGGCAAATAAATATTCGACCCCATGATCGGCAACCAATGCTACCATTACTACTGCCAAGGCGCCGGTAGCCCCTGATATCATGCCGGGACGACCACCAATAAGAGCGGTAATCAGACCCACCATAAAGGCGGCATACAACCCTACTAAAGGTGCAACACCCGCCACAAACGCAAAAGCTACCGCCTCAGGAACGAGCGCTAGAGCAACCGTTAAACCTGAGAGCAGATCATTCTTGATGCTCTGAGATTTACTAACTAACAATTGAAACATTGAATCTAAAATCCTTAATTACGCTCACTGGAAAAGCCCAGCGAAAAATGCTGTACATTCTAACAAATTGCTATGGCAGATAGTAGTAACAGTCCTTGAATCACTCATTTAGTCCTTGAAACTCACGGAATAACTCTCCACAGAGCCAAGACCAGTGCTCAGTATTAACTTCTAACAGTGGTTAATTAACGAGAAAAGTGCTGAATAACATTCGTTATATTCGCAGTGTTAATTGCTGATAGCTGTGCTCCGGCATCGGCGACAAACGAAAACCTAAGCCAATTAAGCGTACAGGCTTGTTACCCCGCAGATAAGCTTGAGTTAACAAGTCGACGAACAGAGATTTTTGGGATAGCGACGCTTGTTGTTCTATGGTGGTCTGGCTAAAGTCGTGAAATTTTAGTTTGACAAATAGGCCGATGACCACGCGCGGTTGCTTTATTGCTTGATAGCGTTTTTCTAATTCAAGTAACAAGCTTGGAATTTGCTCAATACAGGTTAAATTCCCTTGAATATCCTGAGCGAAAGTATGTTCTACACTGATAGACTTAATATCACGTTTATTTGAGACTTCCCTATTATCGATACCCTGACTGAGTTTATAAAGACGCTCACCAAACACACCAAAGTGCTGTTGTAGATAATCAGGACCTCTGTCTCGAATATTTTCACAGGTTTTGATACCGAGTTGAAATAATTTTTCAGCAGTTTTTTTTCCTACACCGTGAATTTTTTTTACGGGGAGTTGATCGACAAAAGCACCGACATCTTCGGGAGTAACTACTTTTAAGCCATTGGGCTTATTCCAATCACTGGCAATTTTTGCCAAGAATTTATTAGGTGCTACACCCGCGGAAATAGTAATACCGACTTCGCTATCAACACGATAGCGCAAATACTCGGCTATGCGTGTACCGCTACCCCTAAATTGCTCGGCACTACTGACATCTAAAAAAGCTTCATCGAGTGATAGAGGTTCAATCAAATCGGTAATTTCTCGATATATATCAAAAATTTGTCTGGAAGCATCACGATACTTTTGCATATTGGCGGGTATCAGATGTAAATGCGGACAGCGCTTGAAGGCCTGTGCCGAGGACATTGCAGAGTGGATACCAAAACCACGCGCGAGGTAGTTACAAGTGGCGATCACCCCTCTGCGATCAGAGCGCCCACCTATAGCCAGAGGAATATTTGCCAGAGATGGGTCGTCACGCATTTCAACTGCTGCATAAAAACAATCACAATCACAGTGAATAATTTTTCGCACTATCAATTCCATACTGTTTTTTTATTCAGTATATGATTGATGATACTTCATTTCAAGAGAATCTTGGTTTACCCATTGATTTTGACAACATTATTACAGGGCCCCTTAAAATGTCTTTGTTACCTTCTGGCCTTTATTTCGCCAGTTTGTCTGTCATAAACATATTGACTGCCGAGGTATTGATCTCAGCCGGTGATACAAACATATTCTTAAGAGACTTTATGCCGCTTTTGATAGCCAATCCAAAATACTCACTGCGCAAGCGTCTTGCTTCTAAGTGATAATAATCAACATTTATTAAACCCATGTCGGTTTTTGCTACTTCTAAACCATATTCAAATGACATTTTTTTCTCCTATATTGACTGGGAAATCATCCCTTTGTCGTTAAAATTGTATGTGGCTATTCTATGCTGAAGAAACGGCTTGCACAAAATATAAAAATTCAACACAATGATGAATTTAATTCATCATTGGAAATGCCATGCTGCGGTTACCTCCCTTAAACACACTACGCAGCTTTGAAGCTGCCGCACGCACTGGCAGCTTTACTAAAGCCGCTGAAGAACTTGCTATTACTGCTTCTGCTGTAAGCCATCAAATTAAAGGTCTGGAGAGTTTCCTGGGTATTGAATTATTTAAGCGGGTTAAACGCAAAGCAGAACTTACCTCTAATGGTGAAAAATACTTAACAACAATCAGAACGGCACTGCGCGATATTGCCGATGCAACTGAGTTACTTAAGTCACGTTCGAAGAGCCATACTATTACTATCAGTATGACGCCGCATTTTCTCACTCGCTGGATGATGCCTAGACTGGGTGCGTTTCAAGCGCTGTATCCAGATATAGAGTTGCAAATAAACGCATCTATGGGACTCATTGACTTCGACAGCAGCAGCACAGACATGGCAATTTACTTCGGCAATGGCAACTGGCCAGAGGTACAGGTACATTTTTTAAAAGATATTTACCTAGTGCCTATCTGTAGCCCAAACCTCATTACCAAAGACAAACCACTAGATACACCAGCACACATCAGATTCCACCCGTTAATCCATGTCAGCAAACGACTCTCTGAGTGGAGTCAATGGCTGGCACTGGCCGGTGTGAAGTTTCAAGAGCGCAAACAGGGGCTTCAGTTATCTAACAGTATGCTGACCAATGCGGCGGCGGCTGAAAGACTAGGTATTGCACTAGGTGATTTGACCTTATTGGGGCCTGAATTAGCCTCAGGAAAATTGATTATCCCCTTTGATTTACCGCTGAATATTCATCGGTCATTCTATCTGGTATACCAAAAAAATCGCTCATTAAGCTATGGTATGAAAATGTTTAAACTCTGGGTGATGCAAGAAATGACCACAAAAGCCAGTTGATAAATTAATCATAAGACCGCCCCTTTCGCTTCAACTGAGATAAACAGCCCTACTTAGAGGCATTACTAGACTTGAACTGACTACAACAAAAACTAAATAAATAACCATCTGGATCTTCAACAATAAACTGCTGTTGAAGGGCTATTTTATGGCCACATTGGTACTCTTTAGTTTCCATTTTCAGATATATCGAATCTGGCACTGTCTCTTTGACTCTCGCATATAATTGATCAATGTCAGCAACATCCCATTGGAAATTGATCCCTCTACCAAAAGGTTAGTGCATTTTTGCAGTCAGCCAACGCCGGCCATTTCCCTGAATACCTTCAGCCATTATGTCGACGCCGCCTAAGGTAAAATAAGCAAACTGCTCTTCAATGCGCTCATATTTTATTTCAAAACCGAACACTTCAACATAGAACCTTTTGGTAATGTCAATATTGTCACAATACAGCTCTGGTACTACTTTAAAATTCGGCATATAAATTCTTTTCAATGACGTTCCAGGCGTTAATTTTCACCTAGACTATGAAAATTATTGGGGTAAAAACTCTGCGTGAGAGCAAGGTTATTAACATCATATTTTTGTATGCTTTACTCTCACCTTTTTGGCTCTATCTCATGCAGGTAAATGGTATACTCTTCCACCGGATGAACAACGTTAGCTAGATCGAGCGCATGCGCAATTGTTCCTCGGTAATAAGTGCCATAGTTTAGGATATGAAATAGAATTTCCAATGTTGTCATTGATCTCTGTTTACCATTAGCGACTACAGATCTTTACCTGCGTGCCGTCACTATCCCCTAAATGCAGAGGCTGAGAGATAAAATTGGCGAGACCGTTAACCTGACAATTCGCGAGGGCGATTTGGTCATTTACGTCGAGTAAGTAAGCACTAATCGTATGATGCATATTCAGCAATTGTTGGCACTAGAGGCCCATTGCATCTGACTGCTGTGGGAAAACTGATGTTGGGCATCAATGGTGAAGATGAAATACAAAGCTATACACAACGGACTAACCTGACGGCCTGACGCAAGAGTGCCTAAGGAGTATCGAGTGTGACTAGGGCTTGGATAATGAGGAAGCTGAAATCGATGTGGGATGTATTGGTGTGCTTTTGTACGGCAGTACACCGGCAGCCTCAACGCCGGTCTTTCTCTATTAGCACCGATTGAACGTCGTAAAGATACATGGATAGCAGACTTAGCCGAGGCGGGAAAAGCCATATACAAAGAAATGGGATATCTGCCCGCGCCTTATACACAAAGAGGATAAAGGCCATACAGATTGTCGTTTACACTCAGCGTCAACCTGAAACTCCTCGACCCGAGCATCCTAGATTCGGTAGTTCGGCGCAAAAAAACTGTGCTAGATATTGGTGTGCAGAGGAAATTAGAAAAATTCGTGGTCACCTTATTGGTGATGATACATTTTTCTAGTTTTCTAGTTTTCTAGTTTTCTAGTTTTCTAGCCCGCATGTTGCATCAACCAACTACTTGATCAATAGTCTCTTCTTTTAAGGCATTGTTTTACAAATTTATTTTAAACCGCCGAGGAGATCTATAACTTAGAGGCTTATTGTACCGCTTAGGCTAATTTCTTGTTTGGTTTTTAATCAGAGCCGAGCAAAAAGCCAAACGCTATACTCGCGCCTCTTTACTCGTAATGTTAAGCAACATAAGTTTTATTCTATCTTTGTACTGAACAATACGCACAGCAATTTTGAATAGTTTTAAGCGTATAGTGCCCATTTCAGCGCGTTCTAATACGGTTCCTTTTAATGTCTCTGATCTAAACTCGTGCATTAATACGT
>JAWUWK010000060.1:0-7637 GCA_034111875.1 Gammaproteobacteria bacterium | reverse complement strand
TCAACCTTGTAGTTTAGTTTCAAGTCAAGTCCTCCTTGGTATTTTGTGTTTGCAACAAAAACACTTGTTTTGTTTCATGGCGTCTTTTTTCGTAACTGTTACGTAACCATGCAAGACATGCGAGTAAACACAATCATTACCGTAACTGTTACATAACTATTTATACTCTTTTAACTCACCAAATTTACGCCATGCTTTTTCATGTAAATCACTATGCTTTTTACTTGCCATTATAGTACTGCAAACATCCTCACCCCAAGAGCCATAAGTTGTCTCATGGTCTTTAATTGAATCTCGTATCTTTTCTCGCTTTTTGAACATTCTCTGCGCGGCTGTCATCGTAAAACCGTTTTTTGGTGGTCTCCCTCGTTTGGCCTTTGGTTCAGTAAGAAGGTCTGGTGTTGCTTTGTCTTTTTCATCTTTTGCCATGCTTTACTCTTTACGTAACTTTTCATTACATAAAGTGTAACACTAATAACTTATTTGCGTAACAGTTACGTAAATATAATAGTGCTTCTAGGGTATACCCTACGAGCACCTCTTTCTATCAGCTCTTCAAAGGTTCGATTTCAACTAAATCAGACCCTATGCGAAGTATTCATAAAAATAGACCTTATACGAACCGCCCTATTTATATAATTTTTACTTTGCAATATAACTAGACTAAACTACTGTATTTATAATCAGTGTTGGTAGTTGCTATGTTACGTTTCATTCCTCTTAAAGCTCAAGCAGGTTTTACAGGCTTTGAAAGCCCCGCGACTGAATACACACAAAGTGATTTAGACTTAGGCCAGTTACTCATAGATCACCCAACGGCAACTTATATCGGCTACGCAGAAGGTGAAAGTATGGTTGGTGTGGGCATCTATTCGGGAGACTTATTAATCATTTCCCGCGCTGAAGAAGTCAAAAACAACGACATTATCGTTGCTAATTTGAATGGCACATTTGTTGTTAAGCAAGTTGATAAGCCGAATAGACGGCTACTAGCAGCCGCTAAAGGTTACATGCCGCACCTACTGCAAGAAGGCGATGAATTCCAAATTGAGGGCGTTGTTACGCGCTCTATACGCCTTCATAAGCCTTTAAATCTGTCTTTATAATGTACGCACTCTGTGATGTTAATTCGATGTATGCGAGCTGTGAAAAAGTATTTGATCCGAGTATAAGACAACGGCCTGTCGTCGTACTGACCAACAATGACGGCTGTATTTGTGCTGCTTGTGGTATTGCAAAAAAAATGGGCGTAGGTAAAAAATTTGTACCTTATTTTCAAGTTAAAGATGATCTTGAAAAAGCCGGTGCGGTCGTCCGCTCAAGCAACTATGAATTGTATGCAGAATTAAGCAGTCGATTGATGGAAACCTGCGCCAGATTTGCTCCTCACTCACACATCTATAGCATCGATGAATGCTTTCTTTTTTATGGCAAGAACTCACCTTATACACCGCCCGAAGGTTGGCAACAACACGCAACAGACATAAGGCGTACTGTTTGGCGTGAAACCCGCTTACCCATTGGTGTAGGCATGGGAGAAACCCCGACACTCGCAAAAGCCGCTAATCATGCAAGCAAGCGCATTGACGGCTATAACGGGGTAGCTGTAATTGATAACGAATTAACCCGAAAACACATATTATCAAATATGGAAGTAACAGACGTTTGGGGCATCGGCAAAAGAATCGGTGCGAGGCTCAACGATCTAGATATTACCACCGCTTTACAATTAGCCAGTCAACCCCCTGGGCTAATGAAAAAAGAATTTTCAGTATTGGTTGAAAGTACGGTTCATGAATTGAATGGCAAAGTGATGTTGAATTGGGATGAAGTGAGAGCGCCTAAAAAGGAAATTTACAGCACTCGTAGTTTCGGCCAACGCATTACCGAGATCAACCAGCTACGCTACGCCTTGGCTTCTCATGTAGAAATTGCCGCCACTAAACTGCGCAAGCAAACCAGTCTCGCCAATTCTGTTTCAATCTTTGCGACTAGCTCACCCCACGATCCAGTAGGCTACTACCGAAAGTCGGTGTTTCATCATTTTGCAGTACCTACATCTGATAGACGTTTAATCATGGCCGCCGCTAGTCAAGCGGTAGACGCGATCTATAAAAAGGGGGTACAGTTTTACCGCTGTGGTATTGGCTTATTAGACCTGTGTGATGCTGATAGTTATCAACATGATATGTTCTCGCAATCCGAAGATAGCCCAGAATTGATGGGTATTATGGATACAATTAATCAAAAGTATGGGCGCAGTACGGTGCATTTAGCCGGCCGAGGGATAGAGCATAAATTTGCAATGCGGCGAGAGTTCTTATCGCCTCAATACACGACACGGTGGAGTGATCTACCGCGTTTGTATTGCATTTAATCGGTTATATCTAAAAGTGAATAGCACAGATAAATGAGCCATTTTTAACATCCATTAATGAGCCAAAAAATTGACTAAAACTTTACACACTTTAACTATTTTGTGTAAAGTTGCTGTTTCTTGCTTAAATCTCAATATCTGGCAGGTTGTGAGAAAGTGTAAGATAATCTTTGTTTTTCCTTAGAGCAGATATAACGACAGGCAACGGTTCTGTCCAAATCTCAGGCAAATCAGCCTCGCCCTCCAAAGAAATAGAATAGGCTAACTTTTCTATTGGGGGGCAAAAAGTAGCGGAAACGTTTTCCTTATTCCCTCTTGCATCAATGCGATACCAGCCGAATTTTTCAAGATATACCGCATTTAAGCCGTGTAAACAAAATTTTGAATTGTTTGTCATAGCTAGACGCTGATAACATAAACCCGCTGGAATGTTGTTAGCCCTAAGAAGCCGGTGTTTTTCAAGATAGTTGGCACTCTTTACCCAAATTTTATTAAGCTACACATTCCTGTTCACTATTTATGCTTTCTTTCTCAGGATTCAATGATACGGGGCCAGCCTGTCGACAGTTTCTGACATCTCCTGACCAGCGTAATGGTTCCTCCGCTCTTTTTCTTTACAGTACTAATTCTCTCTTTTCTAAAATAACCTTATCTTCACCCCGATGGCGCTGTGCTGGGGTAACAAAGTTTATCTTGCTATGCCTATGTTTGTTGTTATACCAGTCAACAAAGTTTTGTACCCAATCTCTAGCGGCTTCAAGGCTGACAAAGCCCGATGATGGCCACTCTGGACGATATTTCAATGTTCTAAACAGTGCTTCTGAATAAGGGTTGTCGTCGCTTACTCTTGGTCTGCTATAGGATGATTGGACGCCAAGCTCTTCCATTTTAGCCTTCATTGTTTGTGCTTTCATTGGAGCACCGTTGTCTGAATGCAGTACCAATGGCATATTAAGACACTGCTCTCTTAGCATACACCGTTGCACTAAGTTACCTGCTAATTCCCCACACTCTTGGTTATACACCTCATAACCGACAATCTTTCTGCTAAAAATATCTTCAAATAGATACAGGTAATAAAATTGTCCTTTTATCGTCGAGGCCAAATAGGTGATATCCCATGACCACACTTCGTTTGCCTTATGCGCCGTATAACTCGTTGGCCTCGCTACATTTTTCGGTGCATGGCTGCGACCACGGTGATGTAGCTGTTTAGCCTCTTTTAAGATCCTGTAATAGCTCGATTCCGAACCATGGTAGATACCCTGATCCAGTAAAATAGGCACGATTTGTGAGGGCGGCAAATTAGCATATTCAGGCTCATTACAAGTCGATATGATAGTCTGGCGCTCTTCTTCACGTAACTTATTAAGCGGCGTAGGCCTTTTGGCTTCAGGGCGTCTATCCATGGTGATTTCGTTACCGCACAACCAACGTCGATATGTTCTCAAACTGATCTGAGTCTCAAGACAAGCGTTATTAAGACGACATCCATCTATCATCGCCTCTTTAATGAATGTAACCAGTGTTAGCCTTTCATCAGGAGGAGTTAGTCGTCCTCTGGTTCTTCCCCGTAAAAGGCCTTGAGCTTTTTTCGCAACACCAATAAGGCCGCCGTTTCTGCCAATGCTTTTTCTTCAAACCTCAAATCCTTTTTCAGTAATTTGATTTCAGCTTTATCGGTGATCTAGCTCAAGGAGTTTCTTGATGTCTTGGGCTGAACACGGCTTTGAATAAAAATAACCTTGGCCGTAATCGCAGCCATTTTCAACTAAAAAATCTTCTTGCTCTTGTGTTTCAATACCCTCAGCAATTACCTTTAATGATAATTGTTTTGCTAAATCGATAATGATTTTAATGATAATTTCTTGTTGCGGATCGACTCCAATTCCCTGTACAAAGCTCATGTCTATTTTTAAAATATCAATAGGCAACGAAGTTAAATAACTAAGTGATGAATACCCTGTTCCAAAATCATCAATGGCAATACTAACACCTGAGTCATGGAGCGCTGTTAATATCCCAATCGATGATTCGGGATGATCTACTAAAACCGATTCAGTGATTTCTAATTCAATTTGTTCTGGCCTTATTTTGTTTTCTTCAATTAGAAGTTGAGTCAAATGATATATATGCAGATTTGAACACTCGCTGCCAGAAATATTAATAGCTATTTTTAGGTTAGGCTTAATATCCATAAAAGATAATAAGCTTGTACACGACTGTCTCATTATAGATGTAGTCAGCAAGCTTATTAACGATAACTTTTCAGCTAATGGAATAAACTTATCTGGCGGAACAAACCCTTTTTGGGGATGATGCCATCTAGCCAAAGCTTCTAAACCAACAATTCTTTGCGTGCTCAAGCAATACTGTGGCTGAAAATGAGGGCTAATCTCTTCATTTGCAATTGCTACCTCTAAATCACTTTCTAACCGTGCGTTTTCCTCGAATTGTTTCTTTAGTGCTTTATCAAAACAACGATATTGTTTGCGGCCAGATTTTTTTGCATCATACAATGCGTGATCTGCCTGATTTAATAATGCAGTTGGGTCTTGTGATTCATCTTTAGAAAAAAATGTAATACCTATAGAAATGGTAATATTGATTTTCGTGCCGTCAATCACTAATGGTTTTTGCATTTCTTTAAGTATTTTTTTAGCAACCAACTGTGCTTGGTCAGATGTAATCTCTTCTAAAATAACAGCAAATTCATCACCGCCAAGACGTGCAGCAGTATCGAATTTACGTATTTGAGCGACTAATCTATCAGCGAATATTTTTAATACCTGATCTCCAATAGCATGACCATATTGATCGTTAATTTTTTTAAAGAAATCGAGATCAATATACATAAGGGCATGATGTCTATCATGGCGATAAAGCTGGTCTATCAGTAGTGTTAAGCGACTAATAAAGAGGTTTCGATTAGCAATCTTAGTGAGCCCGTCATGGCTAGCTGAATATTCGTGCTCTAAGGAAGTTGCTTTAATGTTGCCAACAACATCTTTAAGCCAGCTAATATAACTATTTATGCCTTTGGCAATATGTGTGACTTCATCGTTGCCATGGATATCCATTTTAACCGATAAATCATTATCGTTTATGCTGCGCGTGAGAAGCATATCAATATTTTTAATACGTGAAGAAATGTTTCGTGCAATATAATACGAGAGGAAGATAAGAGCTGATATTAAAGCTAACATCATAATGCCACCAAGCATTAAATAGCGTTGACTTTGAGCGTGAATTTGTAAGGCTTCGTTAAGGGTGTATGAAGTCTGCTCACTAATAATTGAGTTGATCGCATCAATTCGCTGCGTAGCGAGAGTAAACCATTGTTCCGATGTCGGCCCCTGTATGTTATTGAGCCGATCTGATTGTTTTAAAAAATTGTTTTGAATTAAATCAATTTCATTGAAAAACGATTTTCTAGACAATTCAATTAGAGTTGGTTTAGCGTGAAATCTTCGATTATTGATCAGTTTTTCTAAGGTGCTAGAAAAATCTTTAGTGAACGTAAAAATACTAGTGTAGACATGAACAGATGAAGCCCCTTTTGAAAATACCTCATTAAGGGCTCCACGACTTTGACCTGCACGCTCTTTTAGCCATATCATTTCAACCAGGCTGAGAAGCTCACCCCGCAGAGTGTTATCTTCATTAAAGGTGGATAGCATGTCAATTGTATCGAGAGTTTGATCTTCAATAAATGTCGTTAATAAATCAATTTTATCAATAGCTGTTTTATTAACTGATGTGTAATAATTAAAAGCAGTGTAGTCGTTAGTTAGTTGGTCAACCTTATTCCGAACAATCGGTTTTTGTTTGAGTAAGTCTATGAGGCTATCGGCATTGGCCTCGGCATTTATATATTTCAAATCGCTTTGGTGGGTTTCGATAAAAGTGTTTAGGTCGTCCACAGCTCGATCAGATTTTTCACGTTGTTTAAATAATTTATCCTTTCCGTAAGTGCCTGCGCTTCCTAAAAAGCCTGCCGTCAAGCCTCTTTCAATGGCATGATTATGCGCGATATTATCTAGCTGAAGACCAAATTCAACAATAACTTTTGTTTGGTAGCTGTTTTTTTGTATCTCGTATAAATTATTTCCTTCGCGCGATAAAAATATAATCAGCAGCAATAGTGGAACTGCACACAGAAGTAGTAGTTTTAAGTTAATAGATAACCGAGACAATAGCATGTGTTTATACTTCCGATTTATAAAAAGTGACGTTACTAAGTTTGGTTTAGGTTGTTATACGTATTATTATTTAATTTTACTGTACACAAGTATTATGGGATTTTTTGGCTCTTCTACGGTTAGGATAGCTGATAATCATATAATCTGTTGAAATATAAAGCTTCTCACAACTTTATAAGCAACATATACATGACTATCAGTATCCCAGCGAATATTTTGGCTTTAAAAAGCCAATGCGTCAATCAAATGTGAGCTTAGCTCAACTTTATTTTTTTAATCCGATTTAATGGTTGCGACTAATTAATGAGGACGTAACATGACTGATCCAGACCAGCTTTCTAACACCGCCACCGCTTTCGATCAGTGGCGTACGCTGCTTTCTTCTAAAAATAGACGCCCAGAATTCGTCCCCTTACCTTGTCCGAACCCACCCGCTATAGATACTCTAAATATCGATTTATCTTTTGCTAATGGAACTAAAATTGTGCTCAGTGGCGCTATTCCATTGACATTGATCAGCACCATCATTCAGGAAATTAAGCCATAATCCAGCTCACCGCACAAACTAAAATTCTGTTGGCTAGTACCCCCGCTGATTTTCGTTGTGGTATCGATGGTCTCGCAGCGATCTGTCGAATACAACTCAAACATGATCCGAGTTGCGGTACCTTGTTTGTGTTTATCAATCGCAGTAAAACCATGATCAGAGCGCTAACTTATGATGGCTCTGGGTTTTGGTTAATGACAAAACGTTTATCCAAAGGTAAATTTTCTGGGTGGCCAACAACAGGTGTTATCAATGCCTTAGCGGCTATTGAACTTCGAGTGTTGCTAAGTGGTGAAAGTTACACACACGTCAAAACAACTCAGGACTTGTGATGAACTTTAAAGGGTTACTGTATAGATTTCGCGAGATATCCTCAGCGCATCTTTTACCGGAGCGGTCCCTTTGAAAACCCAATATTCTGACATAGACACGCGAGAGCTAGCTTCACTCATTCAACGCGTGAGTGAAGCTAAAGAGCACAACTTAGCCTTGACGCCTGAGGATTGTCAGC
>JAWUWK010000059.1:0-46552 GCA_034111875.1 Gammaproteobacteria bacterium | reverse complement strand
TGCAATTTGCCGCTGCGAATAACCTCTTTTCTTTAGCACATATATTTGGCATCGTTGCTCATAAGTCAGCTGTTGGTAATGTCTCATTATCGTTACATCTCTTGCCGGAGAAAAAGATAGAAGCTTACCTTCAGCTGGCTTCTCTTTCTACGGGATTAGATGATGCACTTCAGATTTGAATACAGGTAGTTTGGCTCGAGACGCTGTAACGTGTTTGGTTTTCAATGTCTATTGCAGTCATTTTTTCTCCCCAAACGCAGCCGGTATCTAAAGCTATGATGTTATTGCGACTGGTCACCCCTCTTAAAGCAGCCCAGTGTCCGAAAAGTATTAATGGTGCGTCACTAGGATTATTGCCGTTATCGGGGTAGAAATCGAACCAGGGATGAAGCTGTTTGGCTTGATTGCCTATCTCTCCTTTGTATTCTAATTCGAGCTGTTGGTTTTGGCTACAAAAGCGCATGCGGGTTAAATGATTGGTGATGCAGCGCAGTCGACCTAGGCCTGTATGTGTGTCACTCCATATATCTGGTGTATTACCATACATGGTGTTGAAGTATTCGAGATAATCTTCACTTTGTAATTTATCTTCAACTTCACGAGATAAGTCGACGGCTTGTGCAATATTCCAACTAACCGGAATGCCAGCGTGCACCATGACTGCGTTTAAGCTTTGATCAAAGTGGATTAGCGGTTGTGACTTTAGCCAATACATTAGCTCGTCGCAGTCTTTTGCGGCGAGTATTTGATTAAAAGTATCTGACTTCTTGGGTCGAGATTGTGTGTAGTAAACAGCCAATAAATGTAAATCGTGATTTCCTAAGACGATTTTTGCACTGTCTCCGAGTTGTTTTATGAACCTCAGTGTCTCAAGAGACTCTGGTCCTCTATTGACTAGATCACCAACGAACCAAAGTTGATCGTGGCTTGGGTCAAAGCTCATTTTGGCAAGCAGTAATTGCAATTCAACATAACAACCTTGGATATCTCCTACTGCGTATGTAGCCAAAGATTTTTCCTCTTTATTATTAGTGAAGTGCGTTGGGTTTGGCGAGCGTAAAGGCTTCTATTTGCGCGGTAAATTTATCACCTTGTTCTGTAATCATGTTGTAATGGCCGAACATGCTGCCTACATTTGTTTCTAGTACTGCACCAGAACTATACTCATAGCTTGCATAAGGGGCAATAATAGGTTGTTCTCCGATCACGCCTTCACCTTGTATTTCCTGCTGGTTTTGATTGCCGTCGGTGACCACCCAACGCCGCGACAGTAACTGTACATTATGTGCCGCGGTGTTCTTAATGGTAATGTTGTACGAAAACACAAAGCGCTTCGCATTGACGTCTGATTGCTCCGCTTCAAATTTAGTTTTTACCACTATTTGAATATTCTCCTGTAAATTACAAGGGAGTGATGTCGCCTGTGTCAGTAGTATTTTATCTGTCATTTTAAACTTCTGGGTTAATGTAGAGAAAATCTGCGATGGCGATGAATTCAGCCAATGCTAAGGTTTCTGGTCTACGTGTTGGGTTAATGCCAAGCGCTTCTATATGTTCAACATCTAGCAAATTTTTTAAGTTATTGCGTAAGGTTTTACGACGCATACTGAAGGCTGTTTTGACAACGGTTGTCAATGTTTTTAAACACTTCGCTGGTAGCGGTATTTTTTGGTAAGGAGTCAGTCTTACGATTGCTGAATCCACTTTGGGGATAGGATCGAAAGCTTCTGGTGGTACGATGAACAGTGGTTCTATCTCACAGTAGTACTGGGCCATTATGCCCAAACGACCATAGAGCTTCTCGCCAGGTTTGGCGGCGAGTCTATCAACGACTTCTTTTTGCAGCATAAAATGCATATCTTGCACGCAATTGGTATGTTGCAGTAAATGAAATATCAGTTGCGTCGATATATTGTAAGGTAGATTACCAATAATCCTAAGTGGTCGGTCGTCCTGCTGCAGTGAACTAAAATCGAACTTCATGGCATCAGCTTCAAAGATTCGAAAATTTGTTTCATAGCTAAAAAACTTCGCGCGTAAAATAGGCAATAGATCACGATCTAGCTCTATCGCATCCAGCGCCCCCGCTGCGTCCAGTATGACTTCAGTTAAAGCACCAAGTCCCGGACCAATTTCTACCATATGATCGCTTGGTCTCGGGCTAACGCCTTTGACTATACGCCTGATAACGCCTTGATCCTGTAAAAAGTTTTGTCCGAAGCGCTTTCTTGCTTTATGCCCTAGGTTAGTATTTTTTTGACGACTCATCTGTTGTTTTGACCTTTTTATGATGTCAGGCGTTGGCGTGCCAGCTTCGATGCATAGTAGATAGCGACTTCTAAACTGCCGATATTGGCAATGCCTTCTCCGGCGATGTCCAAGGCGGTGCCATGATCCACTGAGGTACGTATTATGGGTAAGCCTAAAGTAATGTTTACCGCTTTGCCGAAGCCGGAGTATTTTAACACGGGTAGACCTTGATCGTGATACATAGCAAGCACTGCATCCGCATCTTTTAGGTATTTCTCGGTGAATAATGTATCGGCTGGCAGTGGGCCTGATAGCGTTACGCCCGCTGCTATAAACTCTTGCAAAACTGGGGTAATAGTCTCTATTTCTTCCATTCCCATATGACCGTTTTCACCGGCGTGTGGGTTCAGTCCACAGACCAGAATGTTCGGCCTATCAATTGCGAATAACTGTTGCAAATCAGATATCAAAATATTGAGTACGCTGCGTAACTTTGGTTTAGTAATAGCGGCACTGACCTTATTAAGTGCAAGATGTGTAGTGACTAAAGCGACTTTCAAGTGCTCAGTGGCTAACATCATCACCACTTCATTTGACCCCGTGCGCTGTTGCAGAAACTCTGTGTGGCCACTGAAGTGAATACCTGCATCGTTAATCACCCCTTTATGCACGGGGGGAGTTACCATCGCATCAAATAAACCATCTAAGCAGCCCTGGCAAGCGTAATCGAGTGTGTCTATAACATACTGAGCGTTACCTGTATTTAATTCGCCTACGTTAACAGGTTGAGCTAAAGGGATTGAGGCGACTAATATTTCCCCTGCCTTAGATGCGCTGCGCCTCAGTGCATTAAACGGACCTGTTTTAATTGTTAGCCCCAGCATCCTAGCAGTATTTTGTAACAGTGCCGGATCACCAATGAAGACTAGTTGATCGGTAAATGCTTGTT
This sequence comes from Gammaproteobacteria bacterium, assembly GCA_034111875.1. Classification (GTDB taxonomy): domain Bacteria; phylum Pseudomonadota; class Gammaproteobacteria; order Pseudomonadales; family Balneatricaceae; genus Rs1. The sequence continues at coordinate 43,353 of JAWUWK010000059.1, read as the reverse complement.
GAGCTATTTTTACGACAAGTTCTGGGCCAATACCTGCGGGTTCTCCACTGGTAATAGCAATTCTTTTAATGCTTGACATGGATTACTCAGATTATTGCAGTTAAGTAAAAAGCTATTATTGGCGAGTCAATTTAAAAAGTCGTTACACAAAGCCGTTTCTGCTGTTAGCTAATCGATGCAATTATATACGATTAACGGTATTTATCACCAAGTACTTTCTAGCGGGCAGATCGTTGTACTTATCCGTATTTTACTACGCGAATACAGAATTTGAGCATAGTTTGCGATCTCTTTCATTTGCCTGAAAGTTAGCAAAATAGGCTGTCAATTTATTGTTGACGGCGATTGGTCAAGTCCGTTAAGTGCTTAGTGTTAATATGAAAATGGTGAGAATTATACTGGCTGATGCAAGCAGTATTGGTAACGATGTAGGCGCGAAGCATTAATTATTAGCAACAATTAAACTTAGCGCCTTGCTGTCCATTAACCTGTGCTACTTAAATTCGATGTAGGCAGCGGCACGAATTTCTCTGAGCCAGTTGTCCCTTTCTTCGTCGAACTTGCGTTTGCCTATAGTATTCCTCGCCTGATTTTCTTTGGCTATGTTAGTAACGTTTTCAGTTTTTCTGTCTTGAACTTGTAAAATATGCCAGCCAAACCGGCTCTCAAAAGGTAGGCTAAGTTGACCCACTTTGGTGCTGCTCATAACTTTTTCAAATTCAGGTACCATTTGACCGTTTTCAGTCCAGCCCAAGTCGCCACCTTGAGAGCTACTCCCAGGGTCATTACTATATTCTTCGGCTATTTCAGCGAATTTTTCACTGTGCTTCAATAAGCGCTGGTAGACTTGGGAAGCGGTTCGTTTGGCTTGAGACTTAGAGACAACTTCACTGGCTGAAATAAGAATATGGCGAACCTTAGTTTTGGCTATATTAAGCGCTTGAAATCCATTTCTGGTGTCACGTAACTGAACGATATGAAAACCAGTAGGGGTTCTCACAGGCTTGCTAAATTGACCTGAATTTAATGTCGCAATTGCGTCCACTAAAGATGAGGGGAGTTCAGCAATTTTACGCCACCCCATGTCACCACCATTTAATGCATTAGGGGCATTTGAGCTACTAATTGCGATGTTTGAAAACTTAGCGCCACTGAGAAGCTGCTTGTGTATTTTGTTTGCTTTGCTTTTTGCCCGTTTAATATTCTCTGGCGTCATTGGACTGTCAATAGCCACTAGGATATCGCTAAAGAGTATTTCAGCATTACTGCGACTGGCTTCGGAGCGCAGGAAATATTGTATTTCCCTATCTGAGACTTGAATTCGTTTGCTAATGTTGCTCTCTTGTAGCTGCCTTATGATTAAATCTTCACGTATGTTTTCTCTAGTGACTATGTAATCTTGACCTTGAGCAATCAGTGCCTGCCTAAACTTAGCCAAGTTCATGCCGTTACTTTTAGCGATTCGACTGACAGTTGCGTTGAGCTGTCTATCGGTAATTTTCATACCTTGATCACTTGCCATTTTGAGCATAATAGTCCGCGAGATCATTTGTTCCATGACTTGCGACTCTAGTACCTTGCGCGAGGGGATCCTAGCCCTTTGCTGTTTGATTTGTTGGGTAGCGCGCTGCATATTCTGTCTAAATTCCGACTCCAGGATTACTTCATCGTTGACAATTGCAATGATTCTATCGAGAGAGGCAGCGGCTAATATCTGTGATAAAAACAGTAGACTAGCTATAGCTACTATTTTACTCAGCATTGATTTTAATGGGTTAATTATTGGCATTGTAATATTCACGTTTTTGGTAACCTTTAATTTTATCTTGTAGTTCTTTTGTTGGACTCTTGCCTATTCCGCCAAGGCCTGTCAGCACAAATTGCAGAGCGATAGAGGTCTCTTTTTTGTTATTTGACTCCAGTTCGTCTCTAATCACTATGCGTGTCTTCCAGCAACAGGTCTGATATTCTAAGCCTGCGGCTAAGTCAACTGTTTGACTGCTCAGCCAATTGTATTGAACTAAGCCTAAACTAGACCAATTCGGGTTGATTGGCCAGAGATAAGAGAGCGTTGTTTGCTTTCGGGTGCCGCGTGTGAATCTGTGACGTAATCCGATAACATGATCTGGGTCTTCCTCGTATTTTAGATCTATAGTCATCTCAGAATTTTTAAATGTACTTGCACCGAATGAGGCATCAAACAGGGCGCGTACCCGCTTATTAGGCCGCCATGTTAGTGCAGTGGCAAAGTCTGAGGTGTTCTCTTCTAGTGAACTGTCGTTGGGATCAATACGCACTTTTCGATCGTCAAAATAAAACGCGTGGCCAACACTAGCCGAAATTATTTCGCGTCCCTGCTCTGAAATAACCCGCGATGTTAGACCGAGGGAAATTTGCTTGGCGTCACCAAATCGATCATCGCCACTGAACCTATTGTCCCTGAACAGTGAATCATAAGTAAAGGTAAGCTCTGAAGTGTCAAAATCAGGTAGGCTTGTTTGATCTCTATAAGGCACATATAGCCCATATAATCGTGGCTCTAAAGTTTGTATGTAATCAGTATCTTGAAAACTAAAATCTCTGTCAAACAACAGGCCACTATCAACTTCCAGTATAGGCACTGTCACGTTTTGTTTACTATTAATATTGTCGGCTTGATTGTTTAAGTTATAGCTGGCATGCCAAAGTTTGGCAGCAGGCCTGGCATAGCCCCAGATTGATCTGAACTCGCCTGTGATACTAGGGTTTATAATTAGGCGGTCGCCGGTGGTTCTTTCAGCGGCAGAAAGGCCGTCTAAATCTCTATCAAAGCGGGTTAAAACAGATCGATAACTGATGTCGAAATTATCAAAGTTATCGTCCGGCGAGCCTGAAAATCGTATTTCAGGTAATCTTCGATAGGGTGTTGTCTTAGTGTTGTCAATCGTTTGGTATTGTTGTACTAATACCGAGCTCTGCCATGTGTCAGCTTGGTAAGTAACCTTAGCCGATTGATCTAAATGATCATTTTCTCCTTCATCAGTGTTCAAATTGCTTCCAAAATCGGAAAAATAGTCATCATCACTGACTCTGACATAATTAATATTAGTCGTGATCTTATCGTATTTACCTTCGTGGTTTAAGCCTAGTAACCAGCGTTTTCCTGAATTGCTGTCCTCTTTACTCGCCATAGCATTGCTGAATCGGTTGCGGCTGTTTTTATCGAGGTAGCGAAGTTCATTCTCTAAGAGAATATTACTGTCGCTGAATAATGTCGTCGTTAACGTATCATCCATCTGCGGTGCGATATTAAAATAATAGGGTAGGGTGATGCTGCTTTCATTGCTAGAGAATTTGAAACTCGGGTAGAGGAAACCACTCTTTCGCCTATCGTCGATCGGAAAATAAAATACCGGCAGGTACAAGACAGTGTTATTAAAAAGTTTTAATCTCGCATCATCTGCTCTACCAAAGCCCGCGGCTATGTCCAAATTTATGTTACTGGCAGAAATTTTCCAGCTTTCATTACCTGGAGGACAAAAAGTATAGCTACCCTCTTCAATATCTAAAACTTCTTTAGTACGACGTATTAGAACAGCGGCATCTCCACGGATGTTTTTGTCATGGACAACATATTTAGTATCGTATAAACGCACTTCTTCTTCGTTCATATTACCCTGCGCCCTTGCGGCTGATATCATCATGCCTGTCTGTCTGAAAGTGACTCCTGACTCAAGGCTGTAGGCGCCTGTTTCTTGATTGAGGGTGGCCAAAGTGCTATGCAGCGTTTTATTGCCCTGTCGTATATCGACATTACCTTTTAGGGTCGACTCCTTACCAATTTCCGTTGCCGATTGATCGGCACTGACGAACACAGTGTTGATGTCCGGTACTGCATCCTCACTAGAGTTAACTGCAATTTGAGGAGATATATAACGGCCTTTGCAAACACCTCTAGGTTGGTTGCTGCTGGTATAAGGATACCAGTCGAGGTGCTTATAATCATTGGCTATCTGCTGGCCATTAATGGGCGTTTCATCTAAAGGTTTGTTTGATGATTTATCATCAATAATAGGCGCTTTTTGTGGGGTTTTTGGCACAACACTTTGGAGTGATCGAGGTGCTTTACTTTCTATAGCACCTGAATTTCGCTGCTGCGTAGTTTTTGGTTTATTATTTTTAGTTCTCTCTCGATTAAGTTCAACTGTAGGTGAGTCTAACGCTACTGCGTTGTCTTTAATCTCAGTAATTTTATTATTCGATTGTGTGTCTGTGTTCGGCGCATCTTCGGCTAATTCAGCTGGTAAAGAACTCAGTAGCGCTAGCTGATCAGTATCTTCTTCTAGACTTAAGGTAGCTGCAGATGCCGACCCGCAATCCCAGAGTACAGCAGTTTGACGACAATTCCATGTTTGTTCGGCATAGGCTATTGTTTGGATACTGCTTAAGGTAGTAGTAAGTACCGCTATATATAATTTATTTGAGGCATATTTCTTTAAATGCATTTATTGAAATCCAGCCGAAACAGAATATAAAAAATATTTGATGAATTGGGCATTGAATGCTGCGCTAAAAATAACCTAATAAACTGGAAAAAAATCATCAAATAGTGACGTCTTTAGTTACTTATTATAAGTATTGCTGCAAAATAGCCCATCCTAAAAGAATTAACTTAAAGATAATAGTGCTTATGACTTATGAAATACAGTATTTGCGGAAAACAATAGATAATGCAGCAATATTCTGAACTCGGTGAGTGGCTCGATAGACTAAATGCCAAGAATGTGATTTCGATCGAAAGACCTTACCCAATAGAGGCTTTGAAAGGCGATGCAAGTTGTCGGCGATACTACCGGCTAAACACGGCTGAAAATAGTTATATTTTAGTTGCCAGTCCAACCGAAAAAATAACCAATGCTATCTTTATTGAAAGAGCTGAAGAGTGGCTTAGAGGGGGAATAAATGTCCCAGAAGTCTATTCTGCCGATGCTATTAATGGACTTATGTTGATAGAAGATTTTGGTAATACTCATTTATATGATTTGTTGAGTAAAAGTCAAGATGAGCAGCTGTATCATTTGGCAATAGATCAGCTGCTTAATATCCAGCAGTTAAACGCTGATCATTTAGTCGTTTTTGATAGGGGATTCCTACTGCGAGAGATGCTGCTTTTTGATACTTGGTTTATTAAATATCTATTAAAAATCAAAGCGCCGAAGATGTTAGAGGACGTGTTTGGACTGTTGATTGAGAGCGCTTTAGGTCAGCCTCAAGTGACTATGCATAGAGATTATCACAGTCGAAATATTCTAATGAGTAATGACAAGCTGGCGGTGATTGATTTTCAAGATGCTGTATTGGGGCCAATAGCTTATGATTTAGCCTCATTACTGCGTGATTGTTACCTAAGGTTAGAAGACCAGCAGCTAGACCAATTGATTGATTATTACCTTGAACACCATAACGCAAAAAGCCAGTTAAGTAAGCCAGTGGAAAAAGTGCAGTTTGTTCGCTGGTTTGATTTAATCGGTATGCAAAGGCACTTGAAGGTACTGGGCTTATTTGTTCGTCTTGGTGTTGAAGTAAATAAAACCGCCTATTTGCAAGAGATACCGCGGGTATTTGATTACCTCTTAGGCATTGCACAAAAATACCCCGAGCTTGAGGCGTTTCATCAATGGTTATTGCAAGAAGTCGCGCCTAACTTGTCTTTTCAAAACTGGTATAGAGCATGAAAGCGATGATTCTGGCTGCCGGTAGAGGCAGTAGAATGCAGCAATTAACCGAAACTCTGCCTAAACCACTGCTGAAGGTAGCTAATAAACCATTGATTCAATATCATTTGGAAAATCTTGAGCAAGCTGGCTTTAAAGAGATAGTAGTGAATATTTCTTGGTTAGCGGATAAACTAGAGTATTACTTTGCGTCACAATACACCGGCAAGTTAAAAGTACAGATACAAAGAGAAGAGCGAGCACTTGAAACCGGTGGTGGTGTGTTTGCAGCACTAGAGACGCTATCTCACGGTGAGGCTTTTTTAGTGATCAATTCAGATGTTATGACCGACTTTGATTATTCAAAAGTACCTAAACAGATAGACTCTTTCGCGCATTTGTTTATGGTAGCTAATCCTAAACAGCACTTAGAAGGAGACTTTAGACTTGCAGATGACGGCCGTCTATTCTTACAAGGCGATATTCAACAGGGAAAGAGTGTAACCTTTTCTGGGATTAGTGTACTTTCTCCACAATTATTTCAAAATTGTAAACTAGAAAAATTTAGTTTAGCTGACTTGTTTCGAGAGTATATCTTAGCGGGTCAAGTCACTGGGGCAGAATTGAACAGTCATTGGTTTGATGTTGGCACTGTTGAAAGGCTAGCGTTAGCTAAAAAATGGCGAATGGCGATAGAGGGTGAAATTGTCCAATGATATTAAATTGTATAAATGATCAGAGACCTGAGCATAACGACCAATTTACACGTCTAGTAGTTATGGCAAGGTCGCAATGAAAAAACCAATATTCAAGCTTGTATAACCGTTAAATAATTTATTGAATGTGACAAAAATATGAATCAACAGATAATGCAAAATTTGAAACGCTTTAGAACAGGCCTCATCATTGGTGGTGTGATAGGATTTTTGAGTGGTAATCTAGTGGGGATGGGAATAGGTGCCATGGTTGGGTTCTTCCTCAACCGTTGGTTGTACAAGATACTCTTAGGAGATAGCTCCCCGCAGGCATTGTTTTTTAAAGCGACTTTCGCAGTAATGGGCAAAGTCGCAAAAGCCGATGGTAGAGTCACTGAGCAAGAAATTCAGTTTGCTAGAGATGTCATGGTAAGAATGCGTTTGGACGATGAGAAAAAGCGACAGGCGATGGAGTATTTTTCCGAGGGCAAGGAGGCAGATTTCGACTTGTCCAAAGTATTGAAGCCTTTAAGTCTTTTAATTCAAAGACGCAGCGCTGTTAAAATCATGTTTTTAGAAATTCAGCTGCAGGCCGCAATGTCCGATGGCGAGATTTCACCTGATGAATTAAAGGTAATACAGCAAGTCTGTACTTACCTAAAAATGTCTCAAGAGGAAATGAATGCATTACTTTCAAGAATGCAGGCGCAACAGTCTTTCCATGGATCTGCAGGCATGCCAAATTCAAAGTCCGCCATTGAAGATGCCTATAAAGTGCTAGGCGTTAGTGATGATGTTACTGACTCAGTATTAAAGAAGTCTTATCGACGCCTAATGAGTCAGCATCACCCGGATAAACTGGTAGCGAAAGGATTGCCTCCCGAAATGATGCAATTAGCCAAAGAGAAGACGCAAGAGATTCAGTCGGCTTACGATATCGTTAAAACTTCACGTAAACAATCGTAGGTTTTCAATCAAACTTATCACTCAGTAGTATTCATCATTGATTAGTTATTAGTGCTGCCGGGCTTTTGATTGATTTTTTTTGCAGCGGCTGGACGTTTTTTTACCAGAGCGCTTGCTGTAAATTGTGCTTCAACCTTATTCTTTAAGATCCCTCTTACCTTTCTAAATAACCAAGTATTACCGCTTTTTTTCCAAGCGCTATTAGGCGCTTTAATTTGCAAGTACTGCTCTATTTTTGAACGGTTTGCAGCCCGCTTACGTCCTTGTTCTGCATTGGGATTACCCGTCGCTAACGTTTGTGAAGGCGTGTATATATCATAGGTATCTAGGTTTAACTGGCGTATCATGTCGGTTAAAATGGGTGCGCTTTTATCAAGTGATTGCAGCGGATTAATCAATAGTAAACGGTGCTTATCTTTTTCAGCCGGTGCTAGCGTTAATGCATAAGCCGTTGCCCAAGTGGCTCCTTGGCCTATACCGACTATAATCAGCGCATCAGACGTTTGTTTCAACATTTGAGCGGCAACCACGGCTCTTGCTACACTCACTTCGGCCAGTGTTTTACTTACCTCTTCTGGATTGGATGAAAGGTCCGAATCGGTTGCAGTTGCGGCGGTATCAGCAGCAGACTCGGGATCTGTTTGGGTAGCGTCTGCGCTATTCGTATTGGTCTGAGCGGTCTCATCAGCACCAGCTTGTTGATCCTCACCAGAGCTGGGGTATTCTGTTCTGTTAGGAATGGCTGTTAACTCTGGCTCAGGCAATGTTAGCACCGCGGTTTGCCACTTGTGCTTTGTCAGCCCCACTCTCAGTGGGTTTAAACTAATAGGCCAATCTGAATGACTGCGCTCATCAGGGAAAAATAGCAAACTTCCAATAGGTTCTTTTTCCTCAGCGGTCAAATAGTAGAGATCAAACTCTGTATCCAGGGCGGTTAATTTAATTACTTGGGTGAATGAGTTAGTGAGCTCTAGCGCTAAATCCAGTTCTTGGTCTTTTTTTAGACGAGGTAAAGCCCTGATTATTGCAACTTGATCACTCGCTTTGCTTTCGCTATCAACGTCGGTTGTCTCTGCACTCCCGGCTTGGTTTTCTTCGCTGTCGGCAGCCCATGATGCATTTACGTATAAGCAGACTATACTTATTAAAAAAAAGTTTTTCATAAAGAAATCATTATCGCCAAATATTAAAAGTCTAAGGATATTAATACGACAGGCATTTAGATACAATGTGGGGCTATAATTGAAACTAAATAATTAAGGCTCATCGATGAAAGATTTTAAAATAGCCCCTTCAATATTGGCTGCTGATTTTGCTAAGCTAGGAGAGGAAGTGGAGACTGTTCTGGCATCGGGTGCCGATATTGTGCATTTCGATGTGATGGATAATCATTACGTACCTAATCTAACCATTGGGCCTATGGTTTGCAGTGCATTACGTAAATACGGTATCGAAGCGCCTATAGATGTGCATTTAATGGTCAAGCCTGTTGATAGCATGATCGCTCAGTTTATCGATGCAGGAGCAACTTATATCACTTTTCACCCTGAAGCTTCTGAACATATTGACCGCTCTTTACAGATGATTAAAGCCGCTGGCTGTAAGGCGGGGTTAGTCTTTAATCCAGCAACGCCACTGCATTACCTAGAGCATGTATTAGAAAAATTAGATATGATTTTGTTGATGTCTGTCAACCCAGGTTTCGGTGGTCAAAAGTTCATCCCATCGACCCTGACGAAAATAGCTAAAGTAAGGAAGATTATTGATGATGCGCAATTGGATATCCGCTTAGAGGTAGATGGCGGAGTTACCGTTGAAAATATCGGTCAAGTGGCCGCTGCAGGCGCGGATACTTTTGTCGCAGGTTCTGCTATTTTTAATACCCCAAATTATGCTGAAACCATCGAAAAGATGCGTCATGAGTTAGCCAAAACACACTGATTTCTGATGTGTGCACTAAGATAATGGCAAAGAAGATTTATATTAATGGAATAGAATGAAGCGAGATGTTGAAAGAAGTAGCCCTTAGATTAAAACTGATTCTAAACGTATTGAATAAGCTGCCAAAGCTGCATCAATATATGATTGCTGTATTATTGGTAATGTTTATAGCTTTGTTGATTGATCCAACAAGTCGTGATTCAGGAACCGTTGACATTGCATTGCCCGCACTACTCGATCCTGAGTTTGTGGTTAACGAAGAGCAAGCCTCAGCGCTTGATGGAATAGCTCAAAATTTACCTGATTATGAATGGGTAGTGAAAAAAGGTGAGACCTTAGGCCACACTTTTGGTAAGTTTAGAATGTCTAAAACGCTTAACAAAATTCGTGAAGCTGACGCCGATGTGTTAACTCTCGATGTCATCAATCCCGGGGATAGGTATTTATTTTGGCTCACAGGCAGTGATGATTTTGGTAGCCAAGGTATTGTGCTGGCGAGAATGGAGCAAGTATTAGGCATTGAGCATCAAGTCGTCTTTAAGCGCAATGGCGACGGCTTTGAATATCAAGAAATTCTCTTGCAAGGGAAGTGGAAAAAAAACCGTATTATAGGTGAAGTGCTAAAAAATAGTAATTTTTACGACGAAGCCGTGGCATTAGGCTTATCACGAAACGATGCAAGCATTGTCAAGCGACTGTTAAAAAATAAAATTGATTTTAGAAAAATCCACACCGGCGATCAGTTTCAAATAATTGTTTCTAATCAGTTTATAGGTGCTAAAGCGTCAAATAATACTAGAATTGAAGGGGTGCGGTTTTTTAATCGCAGACAAGAGTATTCAGTTTTCTCGTTTAAGGGCAACTATTTTGACAGTAATGGTGAAGGTTTAGAAAGGGCGTTTAGTCGCTTTCCATTAAAGAAAAGATACCGAATATCTTCTAACTTTAATCCCCGCAGAAGGCATCCTATCACCGGTTTAGTGCGCCCGCATAATGGCACTGATTTTGCCGTGCCAATAGGAACAGGTATTTATGCGCCAGGTGATGGTGAAGTAAAAAGAGTGGTCAGACATAAATATGCCGGCTTGTACATTGAAATACAGCACAGTAATAAATATAGAACACGCTTTTTGCATTTAAGTAAATCTTTAGTGCGAAAAGGCCAAAGGGTTAAACGCGGTCAGAAAATAGCCCTCAGTGGTAATACAGGTGCATCCACTGGTGCGCATTTGCATTACGAGTTTCATGTCAATAAAAAGCCAATTAATGCGATGGGCAAAAATGTGCCTATAGCGATTGGAATCGACCGTAAGTCGATGCTAGCCTTTAAAAGGCGGGTCTCTGATTTAGTTAAAATGATGGAAAATGAAAGCTTGAGTGGTCTTAGCGTCAGTAAATCGAACAGCAGCTAATGAACACGGTAATCAGTCGAAAACACTTTGTTAGACGCGATCCCTGTTCCCTAACAGCAATACTGTAACACAAGGAAAGGAAGTTATTTTGGATTATATACAACGTCTTTGGTTTGGAATTTGGGATTTTCTGGTAAGTTTTTTCCAGCTAAGTAAATTAGTTAAAATTATTCTTCTCTTGTTGGTCATCTACGTGGTTGTATCTACATCCCTCGCTGTCTACTGGAGTGGCGCGCCGCGTGAAATTAATTTAGACAACACTGTGACTTTGGGCGAGAAACAGTCTGTGACTGGCGCGGCAACCGTCGATGCATTGATCCAAATCACTGAAACCTTATTAACTAAACCTGGTGGCTATCTGAGCAATGATAAAACGTTGCCTGGGATTTGGATGGATAACATGCCGCGCTGGGAGTTCGGCGTGTTAGTTCAGGCTAGAGATATGGCGAGGGCTATGCGCAAAGATTTTAGCCGCTCCCAGTCTCAGTCAACGGAAGATAAGGATTTAATCAAAGCCGAGCCCAGCTTACATTTTAATAATAATAGTTGGCTATTCCCGGCGACGGAAGCGGAGTACAAAAAATCGCTCAAAGCGCTTAAAAATTATCGTCAGCGCTTGCAAGATCCAAACATTCAAGATGCGCAGTTTTACGCGCGTGCTGATAACCTAAACAATTGGCTAGCAGAAGTGAGCACTCGACTCGGCAGCTTGTCTCAAAAATTAAGTGCCAGTGTGGGTCAGCGGCGCATTAATACCGATTTAGCAGGCGATGCTGAGGCGTCTCAATCAACAGTAAGCAACCAATTGCTAGAAGTAAAAACCCCTTGGAATAAAATTGATGATGTGTTTTATGAGGCCCGCGGCTCTGCTTGGGCATTAGTGTATTTGTTAAAAGCGATCGATAGAGACTTTTCATCTGTACTAGAAAAGAAAAATGCACGTATAAGTTTATTACAAATTATAAGAGAGTTAGAGGCGACTCAAGAATTTATCTGGAGCCCGCTGATTCTGAACGGCTCTGAGTTCGGCCTGTGGGCCAATCATTCTTTAGTGATGTCATCTTATATAACCCGGGCTAATGCCGCGATTATTGACTTGAGGAGGCTCTTGTCTCAAGGCTAACCTTTAAAAGGTTTAATAACTAAGGCTATCTCTAGGAGATAAAGCCTTAACATTTAATTGATACACAATGTATAACAGAAGAGAGAGCGAGAATGAGCGTACATGAAATAAAGCACCCTTTGATACAGCACAAAATTGGCTTGATGCGCTCTGCCACTATTAGCACAAGAGCCTTTCGCCAGTTATCCAGCGAAGTAGGTTGTTTACTTACCTATGAGGCGACTAAAGATTTAGTTTTAGAAGAATATAAGTTGGAGGGTTGGTGTGGTGAAATCACTGCCGAGCGTATCAAAGGTAAGAAAATTACCGCCGTGCCTATTCTAAGGGCTGGTTTAGGGATGCTAGATGGGGTATTGGAGCTAGTGCCCAGTGCGAAAATTTCGGTAGTTGGTTTATATCGAGATGAAAAGACCTTGGAGCCTGTTCCTTACTTTGAAAAACTAGCCCACGATATTGAGGAGCGTTTAGCGTTAATTGTCGATCCAATGCTAGCTACTGGCGGCTCAATGATAGCCACCATTGACATGCTAAAAAAGGCCGGCTGTCAAAGCATTAGGGCCCTAGTTTTAGTAGCCGCTCCAGAAGGTATTGAAAAAGTAAAAGCAGCCCACCCCGATGTAGATCTATTCACGGCAGCTGTCGATAGCCACCTTAATGAACAGGGCTATATTATTCCAGGTTTAGGTGATGCCGGTGATAAAATTTTTGGTACTAAATAAAGCGGGATTATGCGATAAAGCCACATATTTTTCTACGCTAGTTAAGTGCTGACTCATATTTCAGGCCGCAAATGTAATGATTTTTTATTGACTGTCGACTGCTACCATTTTCAATAGAGTCAACAAACTTAGTGGTTTGATCGGCATCCATGTCGATATAAATAGTATATTGAGACTTTTGCATAACGTTGCCGATGAAGTGAAAATTAGTCAAAAAAAACCTAAAGCGGAGTTTTCTTTAGTAAATAAGCATTTTAAAATTTTTTTAAAGACGTATTTACAAATGTAATCGTTATGCCGAGGTCTTAGCTAATATGCCACGTTTTTGGAGTAATAGTCTGCGAATTAGCGACTTATAAACTTACCAAGTAGATAACCATTGAATTTAAATAATAAGAGTAAAGCGGGTCGGCCAGCAACGGCTAAAAAAACCAACGGTCAAGTGCAATCTTTGTCACGTGGCTTGGCGCTTTTGGAAAAAATATCTGAGGCGAGGGCAGGGGTATTGTTGACCGACTTGTCTGAACAGGTTGGCTTACCAGTGTCGACAGCACACCGATTGCTGACTACCTTGCAAGCGCAGGGTTTTGTGCGTCAAGAAGTAGCCCAAGAGCTCTGGTTTGTGGGAACCACAGGTTTTAAGATAGGCAATGCGTTTTTAGCCAATAGGGACATTGTCAGGCAAGCTTTGCCGACGATGCAACATTTAGTTGAAGAGGTTGGTGAAACCTCTAATTTGTCGATTTTACAAGGAGATCATACGGTTATCATCGCCCAGCAACAATGTAATGAAATGATGCGCATGATGGTTCCTCTAGGTAGTCGCTCACCGCTTCATGCCTCTGGGGTGGGTAAGACTATTTTAGCCGCACTGCCCAAAATAGAGCAACTAGAGCAGTTGGCACAACTACAGCTAACAAAAATAACTCCTTGGACTATTACCGCTCAATCTGAGCTAAAGGCGGTTCTTGCGCAAATCTCTGCCCAAGGTTGGGCATTTGATGATCAAGAACATGCGGTGGGGTTACGCTGTGTCGCCGCCTGCTTATACGATGAAAAAAGTTATCCTATCGCCGCTATTTCTGTATCGGGGCCACTGGCACGAATTGATGATGAGAAAGCGGCTCTATTAGGTGAAAAAGTAAAGCGCAGTGCTCAGCAAATAACCGCATTTATTGGTGGTTGTTGGCCGAGGTTGTAGGAAGGTTGTTGGGTCGCCAGTGAAAAAATCCGGCAATTAAACTAATTGCCAGTTCGCTTAAAAATGGGGTTTGCTCGTTAATCGTTGTACCTAAAGTAAATGATATTCTTGCAAGCGACCGGTTAAGTGAAATACAGGATGAAATCGAGCATCACCAACAGAGTTTAAGCATTAATCTTTTCCAAACTTTGTCGGGTAATATTAGTGATTTCTTGCCATTGCTTTTGCGCTATTAACGCTTTAGGGGATAGCCAGGATCCGCCTACGCACATGACATTACTTAAGCCCAAGAACGACCTCGCATTATCTTGTGTTATACCGCCTGTCGGGCAAAATTTTACCTGTTTGAACGGCCCGTATAGGGCTCTAAGCATCGCAATTGAACCGGCGGCTTCAGCGGGGAAAAATTTGCTCCGCGAATATCCGAGATCAATGATGTGCATTAGTTCAGAGGCGCTGCTCACTCCTGGTAATAAGGGCACTGGATTGTCTTGTCCTTTAAGCAATAAGTTATGGGTTATGCCTGGGCTGATCACAAATTGTGCACCAGCATCAATAGATTGTTGATATTGCTCTGGATTCAACACAGTGCCAGCCGCCACTTTCATTGCAGTTAAGTGCTTGGCAATCAATTCTATTGATTTAAGAGCGGCCTCTGTTCTCAAAGTGATTTCTATGACGTTTATGCCACCTGCAAGCAGCGCCTCAGCAAGGGGAATAGCGTCTTCAGACGATTCAATTGCAACGACTGGAATAATCGGAGATTGGTTACAAAAATCATCTATTAATGGAATGTTTTGTCTATCAGTCCACATCGTTAACTTTCTCCTATGGGCACCAAAGTACCGTAATATTACTCTTTAAAAAGCGCCTGATTGGCATGCTCTTTTCATCTTGTCCGGATAGGGCATTTTGCAAAGTGGCTTTTTTATCATCCCCTTTGAGTTGTAGAAAAATATGTTCTGCGCCACTGATTGTGTTTGCGCTCAGGCTCACTCGAGTATAAGCAGCTGTTGTCGGTTCAACGGCTAAGTAAGTTTCTTTTGTCGATAAGCCTTCAGTAATTTGTTGGCTGCAGGGGAAGAGTGACGCGGTGTGCCCATCATTACCCATACCCAGTAAAATCACATCAGGCCTATAGCCTGAAAATTTAGTGTTGATTGCTGAAATGGCATCAAAAGCATTAGTATCAGGCTGAAAAAAGCTAATAAAGTTAGCTTTATTAGCTTTGTTTTGTAGCAAATTCTGCTCTACCAAGCGCTGGTTACTGTCTTCATGTCGGGGGGATAGCCAGCGGTCATCAACTAAGGAAATGGTCACCTTCTGCCATTGGATATCGATTTCACTGAGTATTTCAAATAATCGTTTAGGCGTACTGCCACCTGATACAGCTAAAGTGGCGCAGTGCTTAATGTTAATTTTCTGTTGCAATGAATCGGCAACGGTTTGCGCCAAGTGCTGGCTCTGTTCTTCAAGTTCTACAAATGAGAGGAAATTAACATTGTTTAGCGCAGTCATTCTAATTAGCTCCATACCACTGTCTATTATCATTGCGAATAATTATTTCTGATTCCACTGGACCCCAGCTACCGGCTGGATATTTGTGTAAAACATGCTCACTTGTGTTCCAGTGTTGCATAATATTGTCACACCAAGCCCAAGCGTGTTCTATTTCATCACGTCTAACAAATAAGTATTGATTGCCTTTAATTACCTCATAAAACAATCGCTCATAGGCATTTGGAATACGAGTATCACCAAATTCTTTACTGAAATTGAGATCAAGTTCGGTAGCTTGAATTTGAATATCATTATTAATTCCCGGTGACTTAGTTTGAACTTGTAGTGAAACACCTTCGTTAGGTTGTAAGCTTAAAACCAATTTATTACTGGCTAAATTACGCTGTTGTGGGTCAAAAATAAAATGTGGCTGCTGTTTGAAATGGATAATTATTTGCGTTTGCTTTTGCTGCATTCGCTTACCGGTTCTAAGATAAAAAGGCACGCCAGCCCATCTCCAGTTACTTATTTCAGCTCGGATTGCGACGAATGTTTCAGTGTCGCTAATGCCTTGAGCGCCAGGTTCGTTGTTGTAACCCATCAGCATCTTTTTGCCATTATTGCCGCTGTCGTATTGGCCACACACAACAGACGTTTTTTGCTGATCGGGACCTATAGGCTTTAACTGTTTAAGAATTTTTACTTTTTGATCGCGAATGTTGTCCGCTGATAAATCATCGGGTGGGTCCATCGCGACTAGAGCCAGTAATTGCAGTAAATGGTTTTGTACCATGTCCCGCATTTGGCCCGCTTTATCGAAATAGCTCCAGCGACCTTCTATGCCAACCGATTCAGCTATGGTTATTTCAATATGTGAAATGTGGTTTTGATTCCACTGCGAGCCAAACAGAGGGTTGGCGAAACGCAGCGCTAGTAGATTTTGCACTGTTTCTTTACCCAGGTAATGATCTATTCTATATATTTTCTGTTCACTAAAGTATTGACCTACTTGTTGATTGATCACACTGGAAGACTCTTTATTAAAACCTAAAGGTTTTTCAAGTACCACCCTACTATCTGGCGTTAAACATCCACTTTGATCGAGGTGCTGGCTAATCATACCGAAAAATTCAGCAGCGCTAGCATAGTAGAAAATTCGCTGCTGAGAAGGCAGCGAATCCAATAGTGATTGCAAACCTTGAAAGTCATCTGGATTGGTGAAATCGAGTTGAATGAAGGTGATTCTATCTAACAAGCGCGAAACTGTAGTGTCATCTAATCTGTCTGTGTTTATATATTTTTTTAATTGCTTAGCCGTTGTGTGCAGAAACTCAGTGTTATCAATGTTTTTCCTGGCTAAACAAAAAACTCTACTGCCTTCAGGTAAGAGTAAGTCTTTTTCTAAATTATAGAGCGAGGGGAGTAGTTTACGTTGTGCTAAATCACCCAAGGCGCCAAAAATTATAATGTCCGTAGCTGTAGGTTTATTCATCGTCAACTCTATTTCTTGTAATTAAACTAGATTTATAAAGTATTTTAGGTATTTTGCAAATGAAGGTCAACTTTATTGTGTAATATTACTAGTTATTTCGAGTGTTTATTTACCCATGTAATCTAAATTAACCGCTACAGAATAGCTTTCTGAGGGCCCAGCAAGCGTCATCTCTGCTTAAAGGATCTGTTAGGTATGCAATTGCATTGCGCGGATAAAAAATTACGTGGTAATATAACTACAAAATCACAGTTAGAGCTTAGTGGTGAGTCAATTGTTATTAAAAATTAGACAGCAACGAGATCAATTAAATAAATCTGAGCGCAAAGTAGCAGATACTATTTTAATGAACCCATCAGTGGTTACACAACTGAGTATTGCAGCTTTGGCAAAGTCCGCGGGGGTTAGTGAACCTACGGTTAATAGGTTTTGTCGAAGCTTTTTATCTAAAGGTTTCCCTGACTTTAAAATTCAACTTGCAAAAAGTTTGGTCAGCGGAGCCATGTTTGTTACCCGCAGTGTTGAGCAAGATGACACTGCTGAGCAATATACCGATAAAATTTTTACTTCAACGATAGCCACATTAGATGCCGCTAGGAAACAAATTGATGTAACGGCTATCGCTACTGCTGTGGATCATTTGATGCAGGCAAAACAAATCTCCTTTTTTGGTTTGGGTGCTTCAGGCTCTGTTGCCCGAGACGCGCAGCATAAGTTCTTTAGATTTAATTTGCCTGTCGTGGCTTACGATGATGTATTAATGCAACGTATGGTCGCTTCAGCGTCACATACGGGGGACGTTATCGTCATTATTTCCTATACGGGTAGAACTAAAGATTTAGTTGAAATAGCGCGATTAGCGACATCCTCAGGTGCCACCGTAATCGGTCTAACTCTAGAAGATTCTCCCCTTGCCAATGTTTGCTCAGTAGTATTGAGTGTACCGCATGTTGAGAACACAGATGTGTATATGCCCATGACGTCGCGCTTGACTCAATTGACTATTTTAGATGTGCTTGCCACAGGGGTTACTTTGCGTCGAGGTGTAGGTTTTCATCAGCATTTGGATAAAATCAAACAAAGCTTGCGCTGCACTCGCTTTCCAGTAGATGACCAAGATCAATAATAAGCGGACTTGATCTGAGAAACGCAGTGAGATGTTGCTTAGTTGAAATATAGGCTATTAGTGATCAAGCATGCACCTTTGTTATCTTAGTAAATAACAAAAGTGAAAAAGCTAAGTTTGATCTATCGTATATAAGGCTTTTTTGGAGTTGCAATAGGTTGAACTTTTTAGTTAATAGCCGCGCCTACACGTAATATTTTTAAAGTATTAGTGCCACCTTGTGCATTGATATAATCACCTTTAGTCATTACTACTAAATCACCTTCTGCAGCACAACCGGTTTTTACGATTTCATCTATGGCTCGCTGGTTTATTTCATGGGTTTGCATTTTCGATGAGCTGAAGGGGATAGTGTGTACATTGCGGTACATAGCCACCTTGGTTTGTGTCGCTGGGTTGTCTGAAAGCGCGAATACTGGCAGCGATGTGCGCAGCCTGGTGGCTTGTTTTGGCGTGGCTCCTGATTCTGTCATACAGACGATAGCTTTAACCCCATCTAAATGGTTAGCGGTGTATATAGCCGCCAGCGCGACAGTTTCATCTATTTTATCGAATTGTTCGTTTAAGCGGTGGCCTGACTTTGCAATATTAGGGCTAGCTTCTGCGCCTAGACAAATGCGTGCCATGGCTTCAACCGCTTGTACCGGGTATTCTCCAGCGGCAGTTTCAGCAGAGAGCATAACGGCATCAGTATGATCAAAGACAGCGTTTGCTACATCGGACACTTCTGCGCGTGTTGGCATAGGGCTTGTTATCATGGACTCCATCATTTGAGTGGCGGTGATGACCACTTTGTTTAAGGTGCGCGCACGTCGAATAATGTGTTTTTGTACGCCCACCAAGGTCGCATCGCCAATTTCTACGGCAAGATCACCTCGGGCGACCATTACTACTTCAGAGGCGCGAATAATGTTATCTAATACTTCGTTGTCGGCAATCGTTTCAGCGCGCTCAATTTTGGCAACTAAGCCAGCTTTTGATCCCGCAGCTTTTAACAGCGCACGAGCTTCGTGCATGTCGTGTTCGTCGCGAGGGAAAGAGACAGCAATATAATCAGCTTCGAACTCTGCGGCGACAATGATATCGGCTTTGTCTTTATCCGTCAGTGCCTTAGCAGAGAGCCCCCCGCCTAAGCGGTTGATACCCTTATTATTGGATAGAGGACCGCCAGTAGTAACTTTAGTGACTATTTTATCCTCTGAAACATCGGTAACTTCTAGTACCACTCTGCCATCATCCAGTAACAGGATATCGCCTATATTTGAGTCTGTAATTAACGCAAGGTAGTCAATACCTACTTGGTTTTGATCACCATCCTCATAGCCAAGCTTCGAATTTAAGGTGAAACAGTCACCATTGTTCAAGCTTATCTTGTGCTGTTTAAACCGAGCAATACGAATTTTCGGGCCTTGTAAGTCAGCCAAGATTGCCACAAACAGGTTATTTTTTTTCGCTACTTCGCGGATGATACGAGCTCGCTCACGGTGGTCTTCAGCTTCCCCATGGGAGAAGTTAAGCCTTAAAACGTTAGCGCCCGCTAAAATAATCGCTTCAATTTCTTCAAAACTGCTAGTGGAAGGACCTAAGGTGGCAACTATCTTAGTAAGTCTTAACATGTTATTTTTTCTCTTGTTAGCGGGCATTGGCTGGTGCACTCATTAAGGCTAATGTGTTATCTAACATCCGGTTGGAAAAGCCCCATTCGTTATCATACCATGACATGACCTTCACTTGACGGCCTGAAACCTTGGTTTGAGTCGCATCAAAAATTGACGAGAGTGGGTTGTGATTGAAATCAATTGATACCAGAGGTTTGGTATTAAAACCTAGCACTGAAGAATTTTGACTGGCGTTTTGCATGATTTGGTTGATTTCGTCTACACTGGTCTCTTGTTTGCAAATAAAACCAAAATCGACCACTGATACATTGATTGTCGGCACGCGCATCGCCATCCCATCAATTTTTCCTTTTAACTCAGGTAACACTAAACCTACCGCAGCGGCGGCGCCCGTGCTAGTAGGAATCATTGATTGAGTTGCTGATCGTGCGCGGTAGGGGTCGGTATGATAAGTGTCAGATAAGTTTTGGTCATTAGTGTAGGCGTGGATAGTGGTCATAAGGCCTGATTCAATGCCGACACTATTATTTAGTGCTTGAGCGATTGGTGCCAAGCAGTTGGTAGTGCATGAAGCATTAGATATTATTTGATGTTCGGCACGCAAATCTTGATGGTTTACGCCATAGACAACAGTGGCATCTACCTCTTTACCGGGTGCGGAGATAATGACTTTTTTTGCGCCCGCATCAATGTGTTGTTGGGCTTGATCGCGATGTATAAACAAGCCAGTACATTCATAGACAACATCAACTTTTAAGCGGTTCCAAGGTAAGTCGCTGGGACTGCGCTCAGCAAACATCGCTATAGCATCGCCTTTTACATTAAGAAAATCGGTATCATTAGTGATTTCGCCCCTGAAAGGGCCGTGAACAGAGTCGTACTGGAATAAATGGGCGTTCATATCAGCAGCGCCTAAATCATTGATAGCAACTACTTGTATATTGTCTCTATATTGTCCTTCATATAAGGCGCGTAAGATGTTGCGGCCAATCCTACCAAAGCCATTAATTGCTACCCGAATAGTCATAGTAAACTTCCTGAATGAAATGATTTTTCCAATATTACTCCTTTTTTGGGATTATGATAGCTATACTGACCGGTTATCTTGTAATATTACAACATAAATAGATGTATGGACTTTTCTAAGTGATTTTTTTAAAGTGTTTTATTCTCAACTCTTTAGCCTACATAGCTAGCTTAGAGTTTGAATTAACAAGCAGACTAAAGCATTGGTTAACAAAATTGTTAAGACTAAGTTCACTATGGCCCAGTCTTAAATAGATGTAATAAAACAACATTACTAGAGAGCTTGTCGTTAAGATTGAATGAATTATGGAAAAGCGTTTGACAAACGCCACTATCAATAATGGTAAAAAGGTGAAGGCTATGCACAGTGAAATAACCCGCGTTACTCGGCGAATAATTAAACGCAGTAAAGAATCCCGCGCTGATTATGTGACTAGAATGCAACAGGCTCAAGAAAAAGGCGTATACCGTGGTGTGCTGTCTTGTGGAAATTTAGCCCATGGTTTTGCAGCCTGCAACCCGAATGATAAATCCGCACTGAAAATGACTAATGCCGTCAACATAGGCATAATTTCTGCTTATAACGATATGCTGTCTGCGCATCAGCCTTTTCAAGATTATCCCGCTATTTTTAAGCGTACAGCAAAGGAAATGGGATCTGTGGCTCAGTATGCCGGTGGTGTACCTGCGATGTGTGATGGGGTTACTCAAGGTCAGCCGGGCATGGAGTTAAGCTTATTCAGCCGAGACGTTATTGCAATGTCTAGTGCTGTCGGCCTATCGCATAATATGTTTGATGGCGCCGCCTATCTAGGGGTGTGTGACAAAATCGTCCCGGGACTGTTAATCGGCGCCTTAAGTTTCGGGCATTTGCCGACAGTGTTCGTCCCCGCAGGGCCTATGCCAAGTGGCTTACCCAATAAAGAGAAGGTGCGTATTCGGCAATTATACGCTGAGGGAAAGGTTGATAGAAACGCTCTTTTAGAGTGTGAATCAGACTCTTACCACAGTGCCGGCACTTGTACTTTTTATGGCACAGCAAATAGTAATCAATTGGTGGTTGAATTAATGGGCCTGCATTTACCAGGTGCTTCATTCGTTAATCCCGGTACTGAATTACGTGATGCATTAACCAGTGAAGCTTGTAAACGGGCTATTAAATTAACACCCCAAAACGGTGATTTCACGCCGCTTTATAAAATTGTTAATGAATACGCGATCGTCAATGCGGTTGTTGCATTATTAGCCACTGGCGGCTCAACTAACCATACTATGCATCTAATCGCTATCGCGCGCGCGGCAGGGGTCATAATAGATTGGGACGATTTTTCTGACCTATCGGCAGCGGTGCCACTGCTAACTAAAATTTATCCTAATGGCGATGCCGATATTAACCACTTCCATGCCGCTGGTGGGACTTCCTATTTAGTAAGAACTTTGCTTGAAGGTGGTTTTTTGCACGAAGATGTCACTACGATTATGGGGCATGGGTTATCCCATTATACAAAAGAGCCCTTTATAGAAGACGGAAAAATTACTTGGAGAGAAGGGCCGCAGCAGAGTTTGGATCCGCAAGTGTTAACGAGTTTCGATAAGCCTTTTAGTCCTCAAGGAGGGGTTAAACTACTTAAAGGTAATTTAGGCCGCGCTGTGATTAAAGTGTCTGCTGTGGATGTTAAACATCAAATAGTCAGTGCCCCGGCCTTGGTTTTCGAAGATCAACATCAAATTGCCGAGTGTTTTGATAGGGGTGAACTCGATAAAGATTTTATTGCGGTTGTGCGTTTTCAAGGCCCTAAAGCAAATGGAATGCCAGAGCTTCACAAGCTCACTACCTATTTAGGCTCTCTGCAAGACAGAGGCTTTAAAGTGGCTTTAGTAACTGATGGTCGAATGTCAGGTGCGTCAGGAAAAGTGCCAGCCGCTATACACTTATGGCCCGAGGCAAGTGATGGAGGCCTTTTAGCGAAAATAAAAGAGGGTGACATATTAACTTTGAACGCATTAACGGGAGAGTTAAATGTTAACCTGTCTCAAACCGAATTAGCGGCGCGTGATTCAGTCGTATGTGATTTTGAAAAAAGTGCTAGTGGTATGGGGCGAGAGCTGTTTTCTCCTCTGCGTGCTCAAGTGGGCTGTGCCGAACTCGGTGCGAGTATTTTTGCCACAGGTATCATTAGTCAGTGATTGTATTTGACTAAAGCTTAGATATTTTAATGGCTTGTATGTAAAATACTAACATTTAACGCGGGGTTGAAAGTTGTGGCGTTAAGTGTGTGCAGTATCAGTTTTAGAGTATTGGAATACAAGGGGAAAGCGTTTGAATGATTTTGCTTTAGTGGGTGATATCGGTGGGACTAATGCTCGGTTTGCATTGGTAAAAAAAGGCACTGTGAAGCTTGAATTCATAAAGGTATTAGCTTGTGCCGATTATGAAAATTTTAATCATGCAGTCAGTCATTATTATCAGTTGATCAAACAATTACCTGCGCAAATTGCCTGTGTATCTTTTGCCTGTCCTATTGCTGAGAACATTGAGATGACAAATAATCACTGGCAATTTAACGTCAATGAAATGCGGCATAGATTGGGCTTGAAACAGTTTGAATTGCTCAATGATTTTACCGCAATGGCTTACGGTATGTTGTTTATTGATAACGATGATAAAGTCTTATTACAAGCGGGTTCCACCCAACATCAGCAGGCACCTCGCTTAGTGATAGGTCCAGGCACAGGATTAGGAGTAGCTAGTTTAATACCTATTGCACAAAGTGCAGCTCACTGTGATGTTTATTGGCAAGCGGTTCCTACAGAAGGTGGGCATATTTCTTTTGCACCTCAAAATGCGCTGCAAATTAGCATTTTGCAGATTTTACAAAGGCAGTATTCTCGAGTGTCTGTAGAGAGAATACTCTCAGGTGCTGGCATCGTTGTTCTTTACCAAGCACTGTGTGAAATTAATCAATCAACAGCTATTTACTCTGAGGCTGCTGAGATAACGGCTGCCGCTTTAGCTGATGCTGACGAAATGGCTACTTTGTGTCTGACAATGTTTTGTCAAATATTGGCTGAGGTGACCGGCGATATGGTGTTGGCTCAAGGCGCTAGGGGTGGGGTTTTTTTATGTGGTGGGATACCGCCGCGTATCAAAGACTTCTTAGTCAAGAGTGGATTTACTCAAGCAATGGCTGAAAAAGGCAGATTTAGTAGCTACTTGTCTCAAGTCCCTGTGTGGCTATGCGATGCTCCTTATCCAGGGCTATTAGGTGCTGCAGCGGCATTAAAAATGCAGTTTGATTAATAACAGTTTTAGGATCACCTTTAAGTTATTTCATGTGGCTAGAAAAATATGCAAAATAAATTTAGTGGTTTCAATAGTGGCATTCACGAAATAGTCTGGCTAGCCAGAGAGGTATGGCTTGTTATTCAGCCATGGGGCGAGTTGGTGGTTGCGAAAAATGGTGCACAAGTGCTGCATTATAAACCACTAGGCCATCACTCTGTGTTCTGGCTAAATGAAACAATTGAGCCAGTGAGCGTTGATGAAGTAGCCAATGCAGACAATCAACTTAATCCGTTGATTAAGAATCAGCCGGTAAGAGGCGGCGTACCTATTTGCTGGCCCTGGTTTGGAGCCCATGGAACTGATTCTAAACAACCCAATCACGGTGTTGCACGCACCATCAAGTGGCGTCTCGAATCATATAATATCAATCAAAACAATGGTCTTTCTTCGCAGTTAGTGTTTGTCCCTGAGGCTAACCCTTACCCTGTTTTTGAGTTAAAATTACAGTTGGACATAACCCAAAATACATTCCAAATGTGTCTCGAAACGAAAAATATTAGCCATAAAAAGCAGTCACTTACTCAAGCGATACACAGCTATTTTTTAGTCGGTGACAAAGCTAAAATAAACGTGAATGGCCTTAAAAATAATCAATATATTGATTTATTAGATAAAAGCTTACTAAAAATGCAAACGACAGAATTATCCAATATCGATGCCATCGATCGAATTTATAAGCATACTCAGGATTTGGTTATTGAAGATCAATTACTCGGGCGTAAAATATACATTGAGAAAGGCTCTAGCGGGTCTACAGTGGTATGGAATCCAGGCAGTGAAAAAGCGCATGGGACTATTGATAATCCCAATATGTTTATTTGTTTGGAGGCGGCTAACACTAGCTTTGAGGAAATAGTGCTGCAGCCTAATCAAGCAATTGAATTAGTACAAAAAATAATTATTTAATCATAAGCACTGTTTTAGATTATTGCTGTCCATAGGCGTAATGTACTTTTTGTGCACCCAGCCTGTTATGGATTGATACTCAACTTTGCACCATTTTCCTTTACAGTTAAAGCGCTTTAGGCACTTTGCACTGGCCTCAATACTGCCCATTTTTTTGCTTTTATGGTGGGTCTTTTGGCGAATATTTAAACTGTCATTAGTTTCAACCTTCGTCACTTGTACCCAAGAAGATGTTGGGCTGTTGATTTGTTTCGGGACATTAACACTTTTTTGAGCATTGTTTGACGCAACACATTGATTACTTGGGGCATATTCTTGGGTGAATTTTCTGAGCTGAGATCCATTAGTCGCAAATTTTTTACCTTTAATACCTATCAGGCAAATATCTTGATTACAGCTATACAGTTTAATGCACTGAGTACCTGAAGAAATTGCATATTTTGGGTGCTCTGTTTCAGGTAATATTTGCACGGCGGGGATAGGACTATTACTGGAGTTGACTAGATAAACCGCAATCTTTGATTTGTCAGCATCATTAAATATTTTTTGCACATCTTGGGTTTTTAAGTTTGGAAAAAAATTAGCTGACATACTGTAATGGCTGAAGCTTAATAAGCTTAAAGTAAAAAATATTGAAGTAATACGTCTAATCATTCTAATATCCTAGCTGTATTATAAAAGAAGATAGCGTCAGTTTTTTCCATGTATGTCTTTAGCCCAAGCACCCGATCAACTGACTATTGCTAGTATATGCCAAAATCTAAACCACAGGCTATATTTTCGCCTAATTTAGTGCATTCTAAAAGAAAGTCTTTTTGCCATACACCTTTGCAAATAAGCTCTGGTTGAATCTGTTTCCATTGCAAACCGCTGCAGATGTTTTGGATAGCTCTGCTGGTGCCGGTCCCGTCGTGGCCTGCACGAATATAGTAACAAAAAGGCAGTCCTTGCTTACGTTCTAGGCAAGGATAGTAGATACGATCAAAAAAATCTTTTAGTGCACCACTCATGTAGCCTAGGTTTTCAGTCGTTCCCAGAATAATCGCATCAGATAATAATACGTCTTCGGCACAAGCTTGAAGTGGAGGAATCCAGTTGATTTCTATCTCTTCTAAGTTTGCTTTTTCAACGCCTCTGATGAAAGCTTGGGCCATAGAGCGAGTGTTGTCAGAGGGTGCATGTGCAACAAGTAATATTTTTTTCATTAGTGAATCTACAAGTCGACCTTAAAGGGCTAATAGGAGAGACTAACCTATTGGGGATCCATTTACATCCTTAAACGATGTCCAATATTTTATAATCGAAAGCATTGATTGTTACTATATCATCGGCGTACTTACCGAGCAGACTGCTGCCTAAAGGCGAACGGTCTGAGATTAATTGGATATCTAAGTCATTGTGCTTGATTATCGCGCCTCCCTTAATAGGTAATAACTGGCAATAAATTGCAATGCTGCTGAGATTCTTGGTTTTTTGCAAAGTTATAATGGAGCCCATGTGCACGTTTTGTTTTGAACAAGATGCCGTGTTTAATGGCTTTTCAAATAGTGAAGTTAGGATGATCTTTATCTGTTGAATATCTGCCATACACTCCATTGCTCGAACAGATAAACCATGTGCTAGATAGGCCTGCTCAAGACCTAAACTATCATATCTAGACTCTGCAATTGATTCGAAATGAGTCGCTTGTTGGCGGGAGTTATCGGCCGCCTGTTTAGTTAATGTTAATTGGGTATTGAGAGCGGTTAACACTTTATGGAGCAATTCGTTTCTGCTTATCAAATGCTTAATCGCTAATGGCCTCTGTTAAAGATATTTGACTTGAAATAGTCTGCAAAACATTACCAATTAATGCTTTTTTAAAGGATGATCGCTCGGCAGTTGTTTTTCCATCCACAGTGCCAGTTTGTGTTTCATTGCACTGCTGTCTTCTTTGTCTTGAGCCAGAGGAATAATTAGTTTGTCTTGTACTAACAAGCGATAAATAGCTTCCACCTTAACGCTCATTGAATCTGATGGCTCAAACTTGCCCGCCCCTCGCTGTTGAATATAGACACCACCGACACGGATAGCTTCTTTAAGTAATGGCGCGTCTTGTTTGAGTTGTGATTTCATATAATTCCCTGCCGATTTTTTAAATGCTTAATGTTAAATTCTAGAGTTTTAATGCCTCAAAAATTATCACTTGCAGGATAACGCCACCGCTTGCCATATATCAAGCAAAAAAATAATTCCCAGATAATTTCTGAAGTCTATACAAAGCTATGCCTAGTAGACATCATAATTAAATATTTCAATTTGAATTTTAAGGGGTGAAAAGGATAGATAGATTATATGGCCTAGCTCAGCTGGACCATCTTTCGGCGAAGTGCAGCTCTGAATTGAGTAACTCATTTTCCGAATTGAAAGAGCGCATACTTCTACTCGTCACTTCCTCAACGAGCAGGCATTGTAAGAGCTGTTCAATAGCAGAGGCCTTACCTTTAGCACTATCGCTAATGGTCGCATCAGCTGAAAAATATTCCTCCATTTCTTGGTGGGTTTCCTGAGTCGGTGTCCAGCTTTGACCATCTTCAATGACAACTAAATTATTATTATTTAGTAGAATTTCTATTTTTTGGCGTCTATTTGTAAAAATTCGATCATCAACGAAAATATTATTGTGTTGATACAAACGCCAACGTCTACCATCAGGTCTTTCAACAAGGGCTGGGCTAGTTAAAAATTTTACTTTTCCTATGGCGTTCATATAACCTCGAATACGACGGTATGCAGGAAAATCAAAAAACGGATGATCCTATAATGAATAATAGTATGCGTTATTAATGATAATTCAAGTTTTTAAAAAGTTATTTTAGTTTAATATAGAAAGATTCAAGAGAATACTTAAAATAACTTTATTTAAGATGAATAGTAAGAAAAAGATATTGATCAAAATACATTTTGAAACATATATTCATATTAATCTGTTGCCAGCGGCCTATATGAGCATACAAATGACAGCATAACAGCTAGCATAAAATTGCCGCTCTTAGTGGAAGATGTATTTTGAGAGGCTGGTTTTTTTAATCTGTTACTCACTGCTTGAGTTGTATCGGTCAAAAGATAGTCTTAAGCAAAAGCACTATCAGTTTGGGGTTTTCTCCAGTGCCGCACTGACCAGCCGTGAATTTGATCGTACAGTATTTGCCAGTGTGAAATAAGAAATTGAATTACTTATAAAAGGCGCTAATAAAGTGTCTCGAGATATTGAAATAACCCGTAAATTTAGACACTTTATGCAGTAGCGTGAAAGGTCTAAGCCGTTTTTTAGTCTATTGTTTTACGATGCCGCCCATGGTTACGAGATACCGAATGATTTTAGCTTGAAATTTACCCCAAGTCTGAAGTCAGTGTCTTACGCCTCTTTGAATAATGATTACGATCCAACAGCTTTTTTTAATCGCTACCGAAACTCACTTAACTTTATAGATGGCTTAATTGGTGAATCTATCCAAACTCTTAAAGAGTCAGGGGAATACGATATTACTATTATTGTATTGACCAGTGATCACGGCCAAGAATT
This sequence comes from Gammaproteobacteria bacterium, assembly GCA_034111875.1. Taxonomy (GTDB): domain Bacteria; phylum Pseudomonadota; class Gammaproteobacteria; order Pseudomonadales; family Balneatricaceae; genus Rs1. The sequence goes on along the minus strand of JAWUWK010000059.1, from coordinate 15,023 downwards.
TAACGATACAAAACAAAAATAATTGGGGCCATAACGGTAATTTTTCCCAGTGGCAAAGCAAAGTACCTCTGGCGATAATTGATCCTAATAAGCCGCCAATAATCTATCAACATTTATCCAGTCGTGTGGATGTTGTTCCTAACTTAATGCGCGATGTTCTAAGTTGCGAAGAGGGCTATAGTCAATACAGCAATGGTTAGCCGCTAGATCAAGAGAAGCCCCATCCACTAGTAATGATGAATAGTTGGGCTAAAACGGCTATGTACGATGGTCAAAAAACCACTGTGTTTAATCAATCCGGGGTAAATGAAGTTTATAATAAAGAGTATTCGCTACAGAAAAATCTGCGACCAGATAACAAACAAGCATTGCAAACTATACAGATTAATAGTGAATTTTTAAAATAGTTCAAATATTTTTTATTTTACGCCATACATTTAAAATATTAAAAAACACGGGCATCTTTTTAAAATTGTTACAATACAATACAATAGCAAGTTATCGCAAACAGTAGGTCTAGCTATATAACGAATCTCCCTCCAGAGTACGAGGCATGTTATTGCTACTTTTGGAAAATGCGATCATAGCTTTTACTTGTATCAACATTTCTCAGAAGGTTTGGGAAGGATTGGTTAAAGTGCTAGGATCTCTGTGCTGTATTTTATCGTTTAAATTCAACACAGACAATATGTTGAATTTAAACACTGCTCTCTCAGTCAGAGAACATCAATAATATAAGAGTTTATGAATGAAAAATATTTGTATTGGAATTTTGGAAACAGGCTTACCTCCTGCAGAGTTTCGTCAACAATACGCTAGCTATCCAGATATGTTTCGCGACCTCTTAGTCGCTTGTGATACCAACTTAAGCTTTAAATACTTTGCCGTCCTAGACAATGAAATACCCACTGATGTCAATGAGTGTGATGCCTGGCTATTTACCGGTTCGAAATATGGAGTTTACGAACAACATCAGTGGATTCCACAATTAACACAACTCATTAAAACCGCCTATAAACAAGATATTCCTATGGTTGGCATTTGTTTCGGTCATCAGTTAATAGCTCAGGCACTCGGCGGAAAAGTCGTTAAATCAGACAGAGGTTGGAGTTTAGGTGTAGCCAAATACCAACTCAATTATCGCCCTGATTGGCTGTTAGGTGCTCACTCAGACTTTTCAATTCAAGCTTTCCATCAAGATCAAGTAGTAGAGTTAGCTGAAAACTGCCAAGTGGTTGCAAGCTCAGAATTTTGCCCCTATGCAGCATTGGATTACAACGCCAGGGCTATATCATTCCAAGGCCACCCGGAATTTTCAGCTGAGTACACCCAAACACTACTGATCAATCGACGAGATCTAAGCTTAATACCTTTCGACTTGAGTACACAAGCGATAGAGGCCATCGAAAGTCCAATCCAGAGGTCATTAGTGGCTACTTGGATCTGTAATTTTTTACGTTCGAAGTTACAGTAAATGGATTCGGCTTTTAAAGCGGCACTTGATTGATGTATCCTGCAAACTAAGATATTTAGCCTGTCATATTGCTGATTGAGAAGCTTCAAAGTGCATATAGAATCCATGATCTTATATTCAATGCTGTAGGGGAATTACTGGTCCAAAATATTGTTAAAGAATTGAAACCCCGTCAAAAAATTCAATCAATTAGCGCTTAAAAAACTCAAGACTATGCAGCCTTTAGCTATTATAGGCGCTGCCACCAAGGAATTTTTTTACGCATACTGACACTTTGACTCAGTAATGAAAAAATTTCATTCATCCCTTGGTAGTACTCAATTTTGACACCTTGATTTTCAGCCATTATTGCGAAAGAAGTAACCTTATTGGCGCTTTTTTTGTAAAGCAAAATTTTAAAGTCCTTTAAGTTGTATTCTTTACTCTTGTTTGTTGTTGCAAGGGTAAGCGTGTCATCTGTTATGGTTAACTTTGCCCCTTGCATTGCCCTCACACCTTTTACAACACTGGGGATACTTAATAGAACAAGAGCACAAAATATTAGACCAGCCATAAGCTCAGTTAACATGGCCTCATTGATCGCAACTAATAGAATTAAGCCTAAGCCAAGTGCCATTTCAAAACGTTTTAAAATATAGCGATAGACAGCGCTGCGACTTTGCTCAAAAACCATAGATAACCCCCATGTGAGAAAAGACCTTTGGTTGATATACTGCACAGGTCTTAAGCTAGCATTTTAGTAGATATAATTGGCTGTAGGCTAAGTGAGTCAGTTTTGAATAGTAAGATCCAAAAACTACTTTATCAACAACCAGCGATGCTTTGTTGGTAAAGACTCATTGATAATTCTGAAATCTGACAGTCAAGTAATGACGCATTTAAGTTTTTTAACTTTTAACTACTCGGTCGCTGTTTCTCTGTACTATGCCCATCATTTTATAAGTGAGTAAATCCGCGGCAAAATCGTAGGCATGAAAACCTTCAATAGGGGCGAATTCCATAATATCAAAGGCCATGATGTCGCGTTGTTTGGCGACAGATTCAAATAAATTAAGGGTCTGATACCAGCCTAATCCACCCGGTAATGAGGTGCCTGTGCAAGGAAAGACCGAGGGATCCATGCCGTCAATATCTAAGGTGAAAAATACTTTTTTGGGACAATCTGCCGGTAAATTAATGCTCTGGATGTTTTGTGGTACTAAATCCTCTGCGTCCTAGGATAAAACGCCGCTGTCAGCGCGTATTTGCATCTCCTCTTCACAAAAAGCTCGAATACCTAATTGGTATAAGGGGAAGCCTAAGTCCACACAGCGCTTCATGACATAGGTATGTGATAATTTGTCACCCTCATAGGCTTCTCTTAAATCGGCGTGGGCATCGATCTGTACTATACTAAAATCGCCGTATCCCGCTTGGCGCAGGCCTTTTGCAACACCGTAAGTCATCGTATTTTCACCGCCAAACACCGCCGACATAGCGCCATAACCTACAATCGTCTTAGTCGCTTGGGCTATATTTTTAATAACTTGTTCAGCCAAAACGCTGCAATCAAATGCCACGCAAGTATAAATACCTCGATCGCAAGGCTTGCTCTTGCCGTCCCATTCTTCTAGTTGCCAAGAGGCTTTTAAGATAGCCGATGGGCCTAGTGCTGTCCCCTCGCCATAAGAAACTATTTTTTAATAGGGTACAGGGAGTACATGAAAAGCTTTTTTTTAGCGGGTGGTTGTTGAATTTAAGAGCCTAAAAAAATAGGATAGTCTTCGTCGATTTCAGTCGTCATAATGTCCCATTGTTTTAACAAATAGAGGCAGGTTTTGGTCATTGGCCTATTACCCTAAATTCGACAGTGTAGTCACCAAAGTCTACACAAACTCTTGATGCGCCCAGAAAACTAGAAAATATCTCATTACCAAGAAGGTGACCACGAAGTTTTATAATTTTCTTTGCTCAGTAATCTCTTGCACAGCTTTTCGCGCCTAGCTGCCGAATCTAGGATTATTCATGGTTAGGCATTGAGCTAGGGCTCAGTGAAAAACGTAAAATAGCGTCACTATCAGTGCCTTTATCTTCCAATAATATTCCTCCACAATAACGGATCACCTTAGTTGAAGCGATGTTTGACGCATCACAAATGATCATCACAGGTCTGATCAGCAGTTGATCTTTTACATACATAAGTAAGGCTTTTGCCACTCCCTTACCCCTTGCACTAGGTTTGGTTTCATAACCAATATGGCCAATTTCTTGCTTTATAAAGGCATTACTGCCCAAACGCAGGCGAATAGCACCGAGAATCTCCCCATCCTGGATGCAGAAATGCGTGCAGTAAGGAAAAAAATTAGCGTGCAAGTCTACTCCCTTCGCATGCTTCACAATAGTATCTAATGCATTTTCTGGCGTGGGGTAAAGGTCTTGGTAAAAATCGATACCACAGTGATTACAAATTTTCATATAGCGCTTAAAAGCACTGTTTAAAGATAAGTCTGCGGTTATTATTTGCATCTCGCTGGTGTCTGTTTGCATCAGTGCAACGTTAATAAGGGAGACAGAGCATTAAGATAAACGCTGTTTGAAATCTTCATAGCCAAACTCTTTTATGACTTCTAAGTGGCCAGTGTTAGAATCCCATATTGCGGTAGCTAGGGATTTAGTGCCATTAAAAGTGGTGGTTTTTAGCATAGTCTAATGTGCCATGTCTTCGAATACTAGGCGCTGACCTATTTTAGTGGTTTTTCAAAACGGTAGTCATTAATCGCATCCCCAGCCAGACAAGTCAGCCCAGCGAGGCGGTAGCAATGAGCGAATTGATTAACATTGCCTGCACCGAGAATCTCTGGGCGATAGGGCATCTCTATGTTATCCGGCATATGACAAGTCGCTGAGGTTTCTAAAATTGCCCGTTTTCCATCACTGTTGATAATTTAGAGCACTTCAGCGCACAAGACGCCACTGCCAATCGCTTCGCCAGGCTCTAAATACACTTGTACTTGATACTTTTTTGCACAGCACTTGATACGATTGACCAGCGCCTGAATATCATAATTTTAGGCGCTAATATGGTGCCCGCCTCCAAAATTTACCCATTGCATTTGGCTCAATAAATGATCAAATTTTTGTTCAACAAAGCAGGGGGAAGGTAAGCGCTGTAAATTAAGTTTTGAAAAGTCAGTAAATTGCATATAGAGAGCCAGAGCACATACATATTCTAAGAGGGCAGCGGTTAACTGCCCAGTCTATAGCCTTAAGTGCTGTAGAGGGCGATGGAGTTGCTCTACCGGCCACTAAAATGATTAACTGTCGAGATTAAAACCGTCAGGATCAAATTGCTCAATATTCCAGAGACCGAGTTTTATCCAGTTGCCTTGCACCATCTGTTTGGCGCCGATCATAATCGGCACACCTGTTTACGAGATCGCTTGAGATCCCACTTTCTGATAACAAGCTTTATGATCACAAGTGTTGTAACAGTATATCGTTTTCTGTTCACCTTCTTTGATCCCTTTTACACCGACACCGACACCGACACCGATAAAGGTACGGCTTTTTGTACGCGGGCCTAAACTGGAAGGATCGGGTACCATTTTGGCCAGAAACTGAATCGGGACTATCTTTTGGCCGTTGCATTCAACTGGCGTACCGACGTTACCTAACACATTTAAATGCTTTAAGTAGCTATCGCCAAAGCTCATCCAGAATTGTGCACCTGTTAAACTCGGGTAATGCTTAGTAAGCGATTCTAACTCTTCAGGTACATCCGATAAATATTGTAAGTTTATTCGCCTTCAAGGCAAGTGAAACTGGCTTTTTTCTGACATAGCATCAGTCGTTACAAACTCGCCGTTTTGCCAGTGCCGACACTTACCAGTGACTTCACAGATATTTATTTCCGGATTGAAATTGGTGACAAACGGGTAACCGTGATCTCAACCATTGACGTCGATTATATATAGCTCATGAATTTCATCAAAAGAGTGCTTCGCCAGATAGGCGGTGAATACATTGGTAGCCCGAAATAAAATCCAGTGCCTAGTAGGGCGCTAAGACCGGCTTTTTGAAATTTTTCCGGAGACGTCCACGGTTATTTATATTCAAATTTGGCTGTCTCTAAAGGCTCATGATTTGCCATCTCCAGGGAGTGCAAACCGGCTTATAAACAGGCCTCTATAATGGTCAAACCTTGATTGGGCAGAGCCACATTAATCACTAGCTCTGGTCGTTCAGCGACGAGCAAACTAAACAGTTCAGGAACGTTACCGGCATCGACTTGAGCGGTGCAAATAATCAGACCTTTACGCTATTTTACCTGTTCGGCAATACTGATGCACTTTGCTTGGGTGCGACTCGCTAATAGAATATCACTAAAAATGTCGGCTATTCGCCGCAAAAGATCAAGATATCTGTCTCAAATCTGCTTTTTCTCGTTACGATTGGCCAAGTCAGACAAACTCCTAGTGCGCTAATTATCGATGTTTAAAGGTAAAGATCAAGTTTATGTTGATTTGCAGCCACAATCAAAGGTGACTTTGCCGTAAGACTCACCTATAGAAAGTCTTTCGAATCGTCCATCACTCTCGCGATGGTTTTGTCTATGCACGAAGTTCTCTGGCATTGATAACCAAGAATTCAATTAGAGCAATAGATAATTATTATCAAAGCATGCTATAAATAATGAGTAAATTATAAAATACCGTATGACAATAAAAAGCCAGACATATTAAGTGTTTGCTGTTCTGCTATGTAGGGCTTGAATGCAGGAGCTTAACTATGGATAGGGCAGAAGTTGTTCACCTTAACTTCCTACAAAGAGTCGCAGAGGTAAATTTTCCAGAGCGAATGTCGACAGTTAGTTTAGCCCAATCGGGGTTGAGTTTGACAGGTTTAGTCGACATATTTGAAAGCCAAATTCTCAGTCGCCAGTTAGATAGAACCTCCCGCAAAATGCAGGCTCGAGGAGAGGGCTTCTACACTATCGGCAGCTCAGGTCATGAGGGAAACGCAGCCATAGCCGCCGCTTTTAGAGTGGATGACATGGCGTTTTTACACTATCGCGATGCGGCCTTTTATATTCAACGATCTAAATTGATTGCGGGTCAAACACCTACTTGGGATATGTTGTTAAGCTTCACAGCGTCCGCTGACGATCCAATCTCGGGTGGACGCCACAAAGTGTTAGGTTCTAAAGAATTATTCATCCCGCCGCAAACGAGTACTATCGCCTCCCACTTGCCTAAAGCAGTCGGTGCTGCATACAGTGTCGGCCTCGCTAAAAGGCATGCTCCAGAAAATATGCAGATGCAGCACGACTCAGTTGTATTAGCCAGCTTTGGTGATGCATCAGCCAATCATTCTACATCCCAAGGTGCCTTTAATAGTGCCTGTTGGTCTGCCTATCAAAATATACCGATGCCGATTGTTTTTGTCTGTGAAGATAATGGCATAGGCATATCCACTAAAACGCCCGGTGGTTGGATAAAAGCATGTTTTTCGCAGCGTCCTGCACTTCATTATAGAGCCTGTAATGGTCTAGATATATTAGAGACTTACGCTGTAGCGTGCGCCGTTGAATATCAAGTGCGCAAGCATCGCAAGCCGGTTTTCCTGCATATGAATTGCGTGCGTTTGTACGGTCATGCGGGGTCGGATCTACAAACGGCTTATATTAGCCAGCGTGAAGTAGATATGGCTGAGGCGGATGATCCACTGTTGCACGGTGCCAATATCGTCATTAGTGAGGGTGTAATGACAGTACAGCAAGTGCTAGACCTTTATAACATGATAGGCGAGCGCGTTGAACGCGTCGCTATAGAAGCGGCGCTAAGGCCTAAACTAGTGACGGCAACACAAGTCATGGCATCGATTATTCCACCTAAAATACCGTTAAAGAAAACACCATCTATGGGCTTGGCCTTAGCGGCCGATGCACGTAAAAACTTGTTCGGCAGTGATTGGTCAGCCATGCACAAGCCTGCCCATACTGCTAGATTAATCAGCTGGGCAATATCAGATCTAATGGCCCAGCATGAGGAAATTGTTTTAGCAGGTGAAGATATAGGCCCCAAAGGTGGGGTCTATAATGCTACTAGTAAAGTGCACGCGCGTTTCGGATCCGACCGAGTGATCAATACCTTATTGGATGAGCAAAGTATTTTGGGCTTGGCTATAGGGCTAGCACACAATGGTTTTTTACCTATACCAGAAATCCAATTTTTAGCCTATTTACACAATGCACAAGATCAATTGCGTGGTGAGGCTGCCACCTTAAGCTTCTTCTCGAACGGTCAATTCAGCAATCCGATGATCGTCAGAATAGCTGGGCTAGGTTATCAAAAAGGGTTTGGTGGGCATTTTCATAACGATAACAGTTTAGCCGTGCTAAGGGATATTCCCGGTTTAATCATTGCCTGCCCAAGTAACGGCGCGGATGCGGTGTTGATGCTGCGCGAGTGTGTTCGTTTGGCACTTCAAGAACAGCGGGTGATCGTTATAATAGAACCTATTGCATTGTATATGACCCGAGATTTACATATCTTAGACGATGGCTTATGGCTTAAAAATTACCCTCATCCGAGTACCCAAAAAAACATAGCTCTAGGCCAGATAAATCAGTACAAACAAGGCACTGATTTAGCCATTATTAGTTATGGAAACGGTTATTATCTGTCCCGAAAAGCCGAAAAAATTCTCAATCAAACCCACAATATTAAGCTAAGAGTGATTGATTTACGTTGGTTAGCGCCCTTGAATGAAACAGCCATTGTTGACAGTGTGAGTGAGTGCGCAGCGGTATTAATAGTCGATGAGTGTCGTCAAACAGGCTCACAGTCGGAGGCGCTGATTAGTTTAATTAGCCAACATTCAAGACATAAGCCGAAAATAAGAAGTGTAGTGGCAACGGACAGTTTTATCGCCTTAGGTAAAGCGGCCACTGTGACCTTACCTAGTTGTGAATCTATTGTCACAGCCGCTCTGTCTCTGATGGCTAGCGACGAACAGGAGCGCTGACATGCAAAATAAAAAAGCTTTAGTTATTTGCCACGGCCGAGGGACGTATAATAAAACTGAATTAGGCTATTTGCAGCGCTGGCACACTCATAAAAATGAATTTTTAGCTTTGCTGTGTGACTACCCAGAGACGTCTCAACAAGTGACGATTAACAGTTTAGACAGCGCCGAAAAATATAATATAAACTATCATACACGCGGAGATAACGCATCGGCACTGGTTTATGCCTGCGCCTATGCAGATTTTTAGCAATAGATCAGGCACAGCTTGATGTCGTTGCCCTCACAGGTAATTCATTGGGCAGGTCTATAGCCTTAGGTTGTGCCCAGGCCACAGCTGAAAAAAATGCAAAGCGCGTCATCAATACTATGGGCACACTGATGCATCAACATTCAGTGGGCGGCCAGATAATCTATCCTTTAGTGGATGAAAATTGGCAGCAGATTAGTGGTCGCTGAAATGTCTTAGACAATATTCTTAAGCAAATTAATCAACAAGCCGATTGCGCGCTCTTTACTTCTATCGAGCTCGGTGGATTCATTTTTCTTGCGGGCAACGATAAAGCACTGATGCGGCAGTTACCTTTGGAGCAACCGGCTATGTTGACTTAGGGGCCTTATCGACAAATTATCGAGCACAATAATCTACAAAAGCTGAAATTAACTGAGCTTTTAGTATGTGCCTAGAGTAACTTTGGTTAACATTAGATTTATTTATCTTATTTGCAAGCTATTAGTGAGAACTGCTATTTATGTCAGGACTAACGCCTTTAAAGTATAAACTTAATCAAACCACTGTCCCTAGCCCTGTGGCTAAAAAAATTCCTTATGCCATCACCACCCATGGACATGAAAGAGTCGATAACTATTACTGGATGCGCGATGACAGCCGAACAGATCCAGAAGTACTGGCGCACTTAGCGGCCGAAAATAGCTATGCAAGCAGTGTTTTAGCTGGGCAAAAAGTATTACAGCGAAGTGTTTTTGACGAGCTTAAATCACGTATCTTAAAAGATGATAAAAGCTTGCCAGTCAAAGATGGTAGATATTGGTACCACAGTGAAATAAATGGCGAACAAGAATTCTCCAATTTCTATCGCGCGACCAGTGCTGGGAGTGATGCCCAGAAGTTGCTGTTGGATGTTAATCTGCGCGCCGCGGATCATGAGTTCTATGATATGGGAGAAGTATCAGTCAGTCCTAATGATAAATTGCTGAGTTTTTCTGAAGATACTGATGGTCGTAGAATATATACGATCTACTTTAAGCAGATTAACCCATCCAGTAGCGCTCAACAGACTATCAGTGCAACAGGCGCTAGCTCAGCTGAGTTGCTCGCGGATGTGCTAATCGAGACAGAGGGAGATATGGTCTGGGCCAATGACAATGTGCATGTCTTTTACGTCAAAAAAGACTTACAAACCTTGTTAGGTACACAGGTCTATCGACATGAATTAGGCACTTTGCAGAGTCAAGATTGTTTAGTTTACCAGCAAACTGACTTAAGTTTTTACATGAGTTTAGGTAAAAGTCGCGACGATTCAGTAATTTTTATTGGCCTGCAGGCCACGGATTCTTCTGATACCTTAGTGCTAGATGCCAATGCTGCCTGCGGTCATTTTAAACCTATTTTTAGCTATACCGCTGGGCATGAATACCATGTGGATAAGGTGGCTGATGACTATTACATAGTGACCAATTGGCAGGCGCAAAATTTCAGACTAATGCGCGCCAGTGTGGCAGATATAAGCGATCAAGGGCTATGGCAGGAATTGCTACCGCACAGCGAATCCGTGTTATTAGAAAGTGTTGATTTATTCGACCAATACTATGTGCTAACCCTGCGCGAAAAAGGCCAGATCCGCTTTCAAGTCGAGTCGTTAGACGACAGTGAGGCAGGCTACCCACTGGTTTTTGACGAGAGTTGTTATGCCGCCGCGGTCGCCGATAATCCGGACCCTAAAAGTCATTATTTACGGCTCTATTATTCGAGTTTGACGACACCCGCGTCTTGGTATGAGTTTGATCTGACGAACGGCAACCGGCGCTTGCTCAAACAACAGCAAGTGCTCGCTGGTTTTGATCCAGCTAATTACCATTCTGAGCGTCTATTTGTAACTAGCCGTGACGGTGTAGAAGTGCCTGTATCCTTAGTTTATCGTAAGAGTTTGTTTAAATCAGATGGCAGCAACCCGCTTTTACAATACGCCTACGGTGCTTACGGGATCACTATAGATCCTAGTTTTTCCAGCAGCGTATTCAGCTTGCTAGATAGAGGGTTTGTCTATGCTATAGCCCATGTGCGAGGCTCCGAAATGCTCGGTAGGCAGTGGTACGAACAAGGTAAAAAACAGTATAAACAAAATACCTTTAATGATTTTGTCGATGTTACCAGCGCGCTGGTAGCGCGCGGTTATGCAGCTGAAAACAAGGTCTTTGCCAGTGGCGGCAGTGCGGGAGGTCTGTTAATGGCCGCGATAGTGAACCAAGCCCCGCAATTCTATTTAGGCGTGGGCTGCCACGTTCCTTTTGTCGATGTGCTGACCACTATGTTAGATGACACTATTCCGCTGACCACCAACGAGTACGATGAGTGGGGCAATCCTCACAACCCAGATGATTATAAGGTTATATTTGATTACTCACCCTACGACAACATTTGCCCGCAAGCGTATCCACATATTTTAGTGACGACTGGTTTACACGACTCACAAGTACAATATTTTGAGCCGATGAAATGGGTCGCCAAATTACGTGAACTTAAAACAGATGATCGACAGTTAGTCTTTAAAATCGACATGGATGCTGGTCATGGCGGTGCATCAGGTCGATTCAAAGCGCTACATGAAACAGCGCTAGAGATGGCATTTTTTATATCCTTACTCGAGCATTGATCTGGAGGCTCTCAATGCTCCCTAATGAATGCAGACAGATATATTATAAGACCAGAGTCTGTCAATTAATATTTTAAATGAAGTCTGTTAGCCAACTTGAATGAGGAAAACGATGAGACATTCAACAGTTGCACGCGCGCTGAAATTACGCATGCTAAGTGTCGGCTTTTTTAAGTCAATAAATAGCCGAATGTTAATCTTACTGTTTAGCTGCTTGCTGCCACCGATGGGTCTTAATGCAGCCAATCTGGATCTGATACATGTGCGCCTTATCGATCAGTTAGACTGGCCAAACGATGGCTATTGTCTTGATATATTAGGTGCAAATGCTACTTTACGTGTCGACCTACCTTTGTTTATTCACAACTGAAAACCTTTCGCAACGCCAGATAGCGCGGTCATTTACACGCCTAAAGGTCAGCTGCTGTTTCCTGCGGCGAACGTCTGTGTGACGGCCTTTGGGGTCAATAATATCGTTTTGCCCGGAACGTCGGTGTTACTGCGTTTATGCGACGAACGCGCAGTGTTTTCAGACCGCTAATTTACAAAAGTTTGATTACAATGCTAATGGGCAATTAAAACTGCGCGGGTTCGATCTCTGCTTGACCGCAGGTAGGGAGTCTTCCGGAACCTATTCAGCCAATGACCGCTGGCGGGTACTATCCCTAGAAACTTGTTCATCTAAGGCACTTAGTTACTCGGCATGGGAAAATGGTGCCTCAAAAGCACTAAACAGTGACTATTAAAGGTCATCATAATTAGCGTTAGGTGGATTGATGTCGCCGGTTTTTTCTGGTTTGAATTTCACTCATATGAGTCTGCTGGTAACTAGGGCGTTTTTTCTGTTAATAAGTTAATGCCTGAATAATCAAAGTCCGCTATTCTTAGCTTAAGCTTATTAAAGGCGAAAGATTAATTTATCAAGCTGTGTTTGTTATGCCGAGGTCAAAACCCGTTGCTGCAGTGCGCAGCTGTGGTCAAAGTGATGTGAGTCACCCTGTTAATATGAAGGATTAGCATTAATGAAAGACGACAGAGACATAGAAAAAGCCTATACAACCTCAGAGTTTGTATCGAAATTAAGGCGCTTAGCTGATTCATTGGAATCTGGCGCCAAATTTGAAATTCAAATAGCGGGAGAGCGTATTTATGTTCCAGTGCGTGCTAAGTATAATATCGAGCATGAGCGAGAGGGGTCTGAGGAGGAAATTGAGTTTCAGATAAAATGGCACAATGATAAAACATAACCTATCCAGACAGTATTTTAGTCTTAATGGGATGCACTTAAGGCCTAATAGCTTTATCTGATATTTAGAGGTGTTTCGCGCGAATGGGATTGCTGCAATGCTTTTAGTGAATGCTGGGGTCGGCCTAGATAAGTTTCTATTATCTATCCTAGTTTCTGTTTAAGCGGGCTTTCGAGTGCTTTACAGGGACTGATAAAGCACTGTGCACAGGTGATATGCTAAAAAAACTAAACTGTATTTGATAAAACCTAGTGCTGGGCTCTAGCTAAGTAATTGTCGCTCTGCTAAAGATTGCACGGCAATAGTGGCTTCGCTAGCTTAATGAGTTTGAAGTTGGCACTTTGCGAGAAGTTGTAAAAATTAGATGTTGATGCGCCTCGATTTTTGAGCTGGGCATTTTAATTCTTTTGGATATAAATTATGAATTTAGATAAAGCCACAAAACGTATAGCAAAGAGGGTCAAAAAAGGCTTTCAGGGTTACCCGCAGATTTCACTCGCCTATTTTGGTGAGTCAACGCAGCAGGCGAGTGAAGTGATGGTCAGCTTCATCTCAGAAGAAGGGGCGGCGGCTCAACAACAGAAGTTCACAAGTGAGAGTGATGCTCGCCAAGATGAAATGATTCAAACCACTTTATTAAAGGTTATTGAGCGCGCTGAGGCAAAAACAGTGTTAGAAGTTGCAGGTGTTGCCATTATTTATTAATGCTGTTCACTATCAATAATTAGCGTAATCACATATAACAACAATCTGCATAGCAGGTTGAGACAGTAGCTATGGTTTTGCTTGAAACCATAGCATGACAACTACTGGGTAATCTTTAGTTAAGGCTGAACTGAAGCAGGCCCTCCAGCCCTCAAAGCATTATACTAGTTGCGTCCCGCCATTACTCCAGCGTCAATATTCCAAACCGCGCCCGCAACCCAACTTGTGTCGTCGTAAAATAAAAATTCAATTGTATTAGCACTTTTTCGGGTGCTGCAATGCGACCAATGGGGTGAAATTGATTAAATGGATTCAACGTTTCATCAAAGACTTCAGATTTAATGAAAGTTTGGTAAATAGGTGTTTTAATGAGAGCCGGAGAAACCGGATTGAGCCGAATATTACTGTCTGCCAATTCCATCGCCATATACTGTGTAAGTGTATGTAAACCTGATTTTTTTATAGAGTAAGTTGACAAAGGGTGGCCTTAATCGCCTGCTTAGCCGACATTGCGCCAATATTAATAATGGCTCCTACCCAGCGGCAAGTATATGTTTATCGACTGTCTGAGAAATAAACAATGTCGTTTTATTACAGTCTAAATATTAATCATAATCTTGCTGTTGGTGCCCCAAAAATGATCTAAGGTTAAAATAACCAGCGGCTTTGAGTAATTATTTAATTGCTGTAGTGCATTACTCTCATATAGTTCTGCCTGAAAGGCACTCACACGGCCATATTTGGTTAAGACTTATTCGGCCTCGGTAAGCTTTTTCGAATTTTGCAACAATCATAATATCTTTCTCGCGTTCAAGAGTCGAGTGGCTGTCGCTACGCCAAAACCACTTGATCTGCCAACAATCGAGTTAATTATATTGAGTAGGAGCAGTTTAGAGCTCAATAGATTTATGATAAAGTAAGCATCATTCGGTTAGTTAAATAATTTTATTTCCCGTAATATTGGCCCCAACAAAAACAGTGCGTATGGTTGAAGCATTAAGGTGCTCAATAGTTGTATACTTAAGAACATGCAATTGGGTGTTTTGCAATGTATCGAATTTTCTGAGATGCCGCTAAGAGTAGAGTACAAAGTGACTCCTTTTGGTAATTAATTTATCAGTGTTCGGACTGATATTAAAAGCTGGAATTGGAAATAGAATCATAAATATCTCCAGTGATGTCATCACAACCATCATGCCTGCCAGTGTGTAGCGCATTCAAAGATAAGCCAATAACCAAGCGGGCTTTAGCCTAAGCCAATGGCGAAACATTTACCTGTAGTATCTAAGGTGTCAATTTTTGCGGCGAGTAGATTAGTGACTGCCTCGTTATTGCTCAATCACAAACTCTCTTCAACGCCAGTGTCAGGTTGCACTTATTCTGCTGGCTAAGCAAAAACGCAGTAACAAAACTGCTTCTACTGCTAATAACTCAAGTTTCGGGATTCAAATAAAGAACAAAAGTGAAAGTAAGTAGTTGATATTAAAAAATTTGATGCCTCTTTGTAGGCTCTTCTACGGTTAGATGAGTGAAAAAGGCTAGATGGTAATCTTCTATTCTGTTGAAATATAAGGCTTCTCACAACTTCATAAGCAACATATACATGACTATCAGTATCCCAGCGAATATTTTGGCTTTAAAAGGCCAATGCGTCAATCAAATAGAGCATAACGAAGCACTAAATAAAGTCATTATTCA
>JAWUWK010000058.1:0-32984 GCA_034111875.1 Gammaproteobacteria bacterium | reverse complement strand
AATTGACCAGGCCGTTTTGTAATTAACACCAAGCTGTCTTTTAAGCTCAAGCGCAGAAATGCTTGTTTTAGACTGGGTCACTAAGTGCATGGCCATAAACCACACTGTTAAAGGTAATTTAGTCTTTGAAAATAATGTGTTGCTGGTAAGTGAGGCTTGATAGTGGCATTTATTACATGGGCATAAATTACGATTCTTAAGGTGACAATAGTGAGTATGTTTACATAAAAGGCAAACGAAACCTTGAGGCCATCGCCATTTAAATAATGCTGCTTCACACTGCTCTTAAGTACCATAGTTGTCGAAAAAATCGAACATACTATAGCCAGCATTGGCAATCATCTTGGGAGGCTCATTCTTTTTCGCTGAAATAGGCCTCACAGAAGTCTCCCCACTGACCATTACATAGCATCGTGTCTTCTGGGCTTTACCAGTATTATTACTCGTTGTTCGGTGGCAAGGTGTCGAAATCCCCAAAGCTGCGAAAGTTTGGGTCTAATATTTGGTAATGGCTACTTTAAATAATGCTATACCATTTTGACTGATTTTTGGTGGCAGACAAGTATCGGTAGCGATCTCGCGTCTATTTTAAACGCCGCCACAGCCGTGTTTGGTGCTGTTTGTTATCGCGGGTCTGTCACTTGTCGACGAACCACTGACATCGCGGAAATTCATCGGAGCCCTATTTGGTGTCTTTGGTGTAGCAGTTATTGTGGGGCTGGATGCCCTTATAATTTTCAGTTTACAAAATTTGGGTCAGCTAGTAGTGATGGGTGCCGCTTTATTCTATGGTTTTGCAGGTGTATGTGCTAAACGTTTTCTATCGAGTTATCCACAGGTGACGAACGCTTTTGGCATATTATCTGGCAGCACCATTCTTATTATTCCAGTGGTGATTTTTACCGAGAGCATACCCGTTAAGACTTTATCTACAGGTGTCCGGGCTTCACTTATCGGCGTCGCAATAGTGTCAATAGCGCTAGCTTATATTCTCTATTTCAACATTATGGTGCTTGCAGGTTCTGCAAACCTGATATTGTCACTTTGTTAATACCGCCTATCGGGGTAACACTCAGTGTTGTATTTCTTGGAGAGAAACTAGGTTACGCAGCCTTGATTCGCTTTGGAATAATAGCCCTAGGTTTAGTCATCACTGATGGGCGGTTGCTGGATTAGATAAAAAAGCCAGTTGAATAAAAGGATTAACTGGAATATTAGTGCGATTACACTAAGGGACAATTATTTTTATAATGTTAGCTATATCCTGATTTCAAACTAGATTAACACGAGAGAACATCTTGCTTAAAAGTCTAAATCTAGCAAAAACAGCTCTATTTTCCTAAAACGGTCGAGCTATTGCTTGTATTAAGCGTTTGCCTTAAAACGGTTTTCGTTAATAGGTATTGCAGATCCAAGCAAAGTTACTCGCAATATACAAAGCTTGGGTTGAGATTAGATGTAACATCTCACAGGATAGCTTTGTTAAAGTCCTTTTAGCTTGTTTATCCATATAGCTAGTCATTGTCCTCCATACTCCCCAGGCAATTTACTGGCGCGCCACTCGCCCGCTAAATGATCTTCGCACTAAATTAGTGGCCAGTCCGATAGGCTCCTAGGTCTTAATTATTGCAAGCTTAAAGCTATGCAGTAGTATGATTAAGGGATAATAATATTTACCCTGTAGGAGAACTCGCAGCCAATGAAAAAGACGAGATTAGTGAAGCACACTAAGATAACCACTTGGAATAATGGATTGTTCAAATTTATCTCTAGAGCGTTAAAGATTTTTTATTATTTGCCGCTGGTTTTTAGAGGATTATTGTTTGGGCCTATGGTGCTAATTTTAGTCATCATGAGTTATCAATGGTTTGCAAAAGAGTATCCTAGCCGCCCCCAAGCCATTGTTAACAAAGATATTATTCAGCATCCAAATTACCATGGTATAGCAACAGAGGCTTTAGCCAGCTTTGCTAAGCTACCACCCGTTGAGCAAACCAGCTTAATAAAAAATCTAAACAACAATCTTTTACCCCTTCAACAATGGCTCAAGAACTTAGCTCATATTGATGATTTAATACTCTGCTTAGGAGAGTCCCATCGAGAGACAACTCGTCAATTTCTAGCAGAGATGATCTTCGCAGACTTTAAATTCAACGCGCTTTACTTAGAAGCTAATGAATACAAGTTAAACAAAATTAAGCAGCGATTAGAGTCATCTAGCGCTTATTTCCCGTTGTTAAACGCTGATGTTTTAGCGCTTTTACGCAAGGTTCAACAACAAAATCCCCTAGTAGATATTTTCCCAATAGATGTTGATAAACGATCCAATGAAACAAAAACGACTGCCCAACAGGGTATCAGGCCAACGCGAGATGACAAAATTTTAAGCAACTTTAACCGTCATTATACCCAGCAAACCCGTAACATTGTCTTATTTGGTGCTATGCACTGCAGTTATTCGGCTACTTGGTTTTACGGCAAGTTATTAGCAAAAAAAAATCAACATTTAACGTCAATATTACTTAATGCAAGGGTTTTTAGTGAGCATGAGGACGGCCCAATTGAAGCATTTGTATACTTTCTTGATCAAGTAGTACCGACTCCTGAGCATTTTGTTATAAATGATACTAGGGCATTCGCCGCGATTATAAACCAGTGGTTCCCCCTCACCCAAAAAGTTACTTTTAAATCTTTTCAAAGTATCATTATCTATCGTCACTAACTGGTCAGTAGGGCTCAGGGCATGCCATTTATTCAATAGAATGAGTGCATTTATTCATATAGTTACTTACCAGTAGTGAATAATACTAGAGTATGGTCTTTATATAGGGGTAAATGATAGCGCTTTAGTGCTGGTGGCAATCCAATGTGATCCAGATTACACTGGTTAATAGCACATAGTGTTTTTTGGATATTACTGGCCGCGTTAATTTAGGACATATAGGGTATGCCTAATATATAAATAACGGGTGGCATCGAATATTTATCAGTTTCACTACTACCAGAAAAAGCTGTGAAATTTTTGATCATATACATCGAAAAAACGCCCTAAAACCAGCTGAAGAAGGACACTATGAATAGTCCAATTGGGCCAGGCAGCACAATCTATCGTTTTTTAATATTAGTGATCATGGCGTCTGTAATAGGTGCCATGGTGTCATTGCTAGCTATTGCCTTTATCGAATGCGTTGCTTGGCTCAATGATATACTGCTTATATCTCCACGCACTCGCATCCAAGTGCAATCACCTTATTTATTAACAGTAGCGACACTCTTAGTTCCAGCCTTAGGCGGTTTGTTGGTCGGTTGGCTATTGCAGCGTTTATCAGTGGCTAAACGCTCTCTGGGGCCAGCGGAGAGTATTCGCGCGGTTCAGTTGCGCAGCGACCTTCCGGATTCACGCTCTGGCATAGTCTCAACCATAGCAGCAATGGTATCACTAGGCTGTGGGGCTTCAGTGGGCCAATATGGTCCCATGGTCTATTTGGGATCAATCGTCGGTGGATTAACTGCTAAGCTAAATTTTTATATCCCTAACTTACAATCTATAGCCATCGCTTGTGGTGTATCTGCGGCTATTTCCACAGCCTTTAACGCACCGATAGCCGGGCTAATTTTTGCCCATGAGGTTATCCTGCGTCACTACTCACTTCAAGCCTTTGCACCAACCACTGTGGCGGCCGCAACGGGCTACATTGTGGCCAATATAGTGTTTGAGCGACCGGCATTGTTTTTAGTCGATTTTGACGGCGTAAGTCATGGCTATGAATTTGGTTTATTCGCGCTCTTGGGGGTTGCTTGCGCCTTTTTAGCCACAGGGTTTATGCAGCTGATTTTATACAGCGCTCGCTTAGCCCAAATAACCAAAATTGCGCCGATATGGCGACCGGCGATTGCAGGGTTATTAGTGGGCATTGTCGCTTTAAGCCTACCTGATGTACTAGGTACTGGAAAAGAGGCGTTGCGCTTTGCTACTATCGAAGGCGCGTTTGAGAATCGAGAACTCGCCCTGCTCGTTATCGCTAAAATAACTCTGACCGCGCTCTGTGTTGGGTTCGGTTTTGCGGGTGGTGTTTTCAGTCCATCACTTCTGATTGGCATTTTGTTTGGCGCGCTTTTTTGGTCTATCCTCGAGGTAATGGGCATACCAAATGCAGGTGTAGCTGTGTATGCGATTTGCGGCATGATGGCAATGACTAGCCCAGTGATAGGCGCGCCACTGACCACCATACTCATCGTTTTCGAGCTAACTCGTAACTACGATTTGACCATCGCTGCGATGGTAGCCGTCGTCTTTGCAAATTTACTCGCCTATCGAGTGTTTGGACGATCACTATTTGATGTGCAACTGGCACAAAAAGGTATCGATCTTTCATTCGGTCGCGATCGTGCCATGCTAGAAAGTGTCAGGGTCATTGATCGCTCGACTAACCAATTTACTTCACTTAGTAGCGAGGCAACCGTCGAAAACGCCATCGATAATCTAGTAAAAGATGGGCGAACCGAAGCGACGATTATTGATGATCAAGGCCGCTATCAGGGCATGCTAAGACTTCAAGATATCCTTCAGTGTTCAAGGAAATCCTTGGTCAGCACATTGATGCGTGGAGAATGGCCTCAGTTCGATGAAAACACATCGGTTTGGTTAGCGATGCTCACACTGGATAATTTTATCGGTGAGGCCATTCCGATCGTCGCTTCCAACGACGACAAACTCTTAGGCATGATAACGGAAGCTAATTTGATAGAAGCTTATTTGGAAACTGTTCATGAACTCAGGAGAGAAGAGAATGCAGCGGTATAGATTACTAAAGTCCGCTATCAGCTTTTGCCTTTGCTGTTTTATCTCAAGCCATATACAGGCTGCAGAAAAAGCAGAAATAATTAATATTGGCACTTGGGGTGGCGTTTATGAAGCGGCTCAAAAAACGGCGATATTTAGCCCTTTTGAAACACAAACCGGTATAAAACTAAAAACCACACTGCAATATGGCGGTTTAGCTATTTTGCAAGGTAGCGATGTTCCCGACATTGTCGATATGGAAGAACCAGATGCCCGCCTAGCTTGTGAAAAAGGCTTGTTGCACTCCCTTGATTTTATTCAACTGTTATCGACTGACAGCGCAAGCGCCATTGAAAGTGAATTTCTGGAAGATTCATTTTCACCATGCGCGGTGGCTCATAACACCTTCTCAACAGTCGTCGCCTACAGCAGTTCAGCCTTTTCAGGTGAGAAACCGCAAACTATCGTTGATTTTTTTGACGTAGAGCGGTTTCCAGGCATGAGAGGCTTACAAAAAAAGCCCAGCGCGATTCTAGAATGGGCCCTGTTAGCCTATGGTATTCCCATTAGCCAAATATATGATTTACTCAGCACAGCGCGCGGGATGAAACTTGCGTTTAGAAAAATCGAAAAACTGCGGGGTCATATTATTTGGTGGCAAGACCCAGATGAGCCTGCAGCATTATTAGGTGATGGCACGCTGGTCATGAGTTCAGGCTATAATGGTCGGTTCTTTGACGCGCAATCACCTGACAATCCAATCATTATATTATGGGACGGACAAATCGTTGACCGGTCTGTCTGGGCCTTTCCAGCGGCGCATACCGAGATTAAGCCGGCAGCCAAAGACTTCATTGGTTTCGCTATGAACAGCAAACAGCAAGCTAAGTTGGCTGACATTATTCCCTATGGCCCCACTCGACTCAATGCGCTGAAAAAAATGGGTAACCACCCCACCAAAGGTATACCGATGGTCAATCACCTTCCATTAGCTAAGCATCATTTGAAGCGCGCTATATTTCGCGATACAACTTGGTACTCAAGTACCGCACAACTGCGTCAGCAGGCTTTTGATGCATGGCTGAAACAGTCAAGTCACTGATTCAGGATTTATTCGACCATCCGCTCTATCATTCCCTCTCTACCATTATAGCTAACATATTTTAGGAAGGTCTGTGCGATGACAGAAAGTTTTTTAGCTTGCAGATTAGCCAAGTACCATTTAGTCATTATAGGTAGTTGCTTTACATCCAGCTTTATCAAGCCAGTGCTGACGCCAAAAGACAGTGTGTGACTTGACAAAACTGACACCCCAAGGCCTGCCATCACAGCATGTTTAATGGCTTCATTACTTTCGATAGTCATCCTAATATTTGGCGTAATTCCAAGCTTTTCAAAATGCCGTTCTACTGCATAACGAGTACCCGATCCATTTTCACGGATCAGAAAAGGCTGATCTACAAATTTTTTCAATGCAATAGTTTTCTCTTCACCCAGAGGATGGCTCTGTTGAGCTATCGCTATCGCTATCAGCGGATTAGGTAAAAACTCATGTAAATGAAGATCCCAATTTTCTGGAGGGTGGCTGAAAACATAGAAGTCATCTTCGCCTGTCGCGAGTCGATCAATAATTTGTTGGCGATTACCTAGCTTGAAATCTATATCAATTTCAGGGTACTGAATGAAAAAGCCCCCCAACAGATGGGGTATGAAATATTTTGCAGTACTGACAACGGCCAAGCGGAATGTGCCGACCTTGAGTCCCTGTATATCCGCCAGTTTCATCTCTAGACGCGCTATAGAATCGACGGACTCACGCGCACTTATGACGACTTCTAAACCTGCCTGGGTAAAGATCAACTTACGGCCAATATTGTCATAAATAGGCACGCCGACGGCTTACGATAGTTTCTTTAGCTGCATGGAAACAGTAGGTTAAGTCAGGAACAGTTGTTTTGAAGCCCCTGTAATAGATCCCGTCTGATAGACCGCCAGCAAAATCTCCAATTGTCGGAAGATTCCTATCCGCGAATGCAGCTTAGGCATTTAAAGTAGCCTTGTATAGACTATTATCTATGCATTCTAGGGTAAATATCTATTTTTATCTATGCCTAAAAGCGTGGATAATAAGCCCATGACTAATTCTAGTGATGCACCTTTACCAAGGAGAAAGACAATGAATGACAAGCCTTTACTTTTCGAACTAATCTCAATCACGTTACTTTTAGTTGCAGGTACTGCTCTTGTTGTACTAAACTTGCCGAGTTAGGGACTTATTTCAATCGCCGGCCTACTCTCGGTGCTATCATTTGGCCTTAGAAAAGCTTCTAGATTGTCCAATGAAGTGACAAATAAACACCTACAAGGTCAGCAATACAATGCAAGTTGATGTAGTCGCAGCATTTTTTCTTCTCGGGGCTTGCGCTCAATTACTCAAGGCACCGATTAAAATGCCGAAAGGGCTCTATGAGAGTCTGACAATATTTCTGTTGGTCGCTATCGGGCTTAAAGGCGGGATAGCACTAGAGCACTACGGCAACATTGAATTACTCTGGCAATCGCTATTAGTGCTTCTTTTTGGTGCTATACTTCCTCTCTTTGCCTTTCCAGTGTTACTTAAATTTGGTGGGTTTTCACGGATTGATTCGGCTTCCATCACAGCCCATTACGGTTCAGTAAGCATTGCAATTTTTGCTGTTGCACTGGCGGTGCTTGAGGCTAAACATATTAGCTACGAACCCTATTTCCCTCTCTTCGTCGCATTACTGGAAGTGCCCGCGATCGCTGTTGGGCTGTGGTTAGCCCAAGGCAAAGATCAGTCAATAGATAAGAAAAAAGTATTACATGAAATTTTCCTAAATCAAGGTGTGCTTATACTCACAGGATCACTATTAATAGGCAGGTGGGCAGGTGAGCAGAGCGAAAAGCTAATGCCATTCTTCGGCACTCTTTTCTACGGTGTGCGGGCGTTGTTTCTTCTCGAAACGGGTCGTGTAGCTACATCCCGAGTTAATTTACTCCGCGAATACGGCTCATTTATTGCAAGTTGTGGTGTGTTGATGCCTTTGTTTGGCGCGATGATGGGTACCGGGGTTGCACAGCTTCTTGGGTTGTCTGTAGGTGGAACTATTCTGATGGCTATTTTAGGTTGCAGCGTTTCTTATATAGCAGTGCCCGCAGCGATGGCCGCGGCGCTTCCAAAAGCAAACCATAGCTTATCAATTACGGCGTCTCTAAGCGTTACATTTCCATTCAACGTATTTAGTCGGCATACCACTTTACAGCACGTTAATTATTGAATTTTTGGGATAACCCCAAACCACAGGTAAAAATATGAGTAATGTTTTAGTTAGTATCATTATGGGCTCTCAATCAGATTGGGGAGTCATGGAATCAGCCACAGAGCTTCTAATCGAATTAGGGATTGGCTTCGAGACCCAAGTTGTCTCTGCTCACAGGACGCCTGAGAGACTCTATTCATTTACCCAACAAGCTCATACGCGGGGAATACAGGTGATTATTGCCGGTGCGGGCGGTGCCGCTCATCTAGCGGGAATGGCGGCGGCATTAACTCACTTGCCAGTCATTGCTGTTCCGGTACCGAGCAAGCATTTTAATGGCATGGATAGTTTGATGTCTATGGTTCAGATGCCCAAAGGTGTCGCAGTCGCCTGCCAAGCTGTAGGTGCATCAGGTGCGTTCAATGCAGGGTTAATGGCCGCTCAGATGCTGGCTTTAAAAGATGAAGCTCTGTCTATTCGCTTACAAAATTGGCGTCATAATCAGACCCAAAACATACCATTTGAGGTGCAATGATGCATATTGCTATAGTCGGTAGTGGTCAATTGGCTCGCATGCTTGCGCTTGCAGGTTGGCGTATGGGATTTACATTTGCATTTCTATCAGCTCCTGGCGAAAACAGAGGGTGTGTGGAAGGGCTAGGGGATATTGTTGAATTAACCCTTAATCTTAGAGGTGAAGCGTTATTCAATGCACTTGGCAAACCAGATGTTGTCACTGTAGAGAAAGAGCATGTCGATAGCCACATGCTAAGAACATTGCAGCCTTTCTGTGGAGTCTACCCAAAACCTAATGCGATCGAGATAAGTCAACACAGAGGACGTGAGAAAACTTTTCTTAATTCTATTGGTATTCCCACTGCGTCTTTCAGGCTCTCTGATTCTAAACAAAGTCTTCAAAAAGTCATCAATGAGATGGGGTTCCCTGTCTTAGTTAAATCTTGTGAAGAGGGCTATGACGGGCATGGCCAAAAGAAAGTCGGCAACGCTCAGCAATTAGATGAGTTACTTGCAGATGAACTTGCAGAACGTCAACTGGTGGTAGAGGCGATTGTAAACTTTGACAAGGAAGTTTCGATGATAGCCGCACGCACCGAGGGGGGTGACTGTGTGTTCTATCCCGTGACAGAGAATCAACATAGGGATGGAATTCTAGTGAGTTCCATTGCACCAGCTAAGATGCCAACTCCAGCTATGTCTTTAGAAACCCAAGAGTGCGCACAAAAAATTCTTGATGAGTTGGAATACGTCGGCGTACTTTCCATAGAGTTTTTCGTTACAGGCGATAAACTTCTGGTTAATGAAATCGCTCCTAGAGTTCACAATAGTGGGCACTGGACCCAGTCAGCAGGTATTTGCTCTCAGTTTGAAAATCACTTACGCAGCATCACTCGCATGGCATTGGGCAATACAATCCCTTTGACCTATGCCGCAATGATCAATATATTGGGCCACAAGGTAAGCAACGATGTGCTCAATAAAGGCAATGTAGAATTGCACCAATACAATAAGTCGCTAAGGCCTAACCGTAAAGTGGGGCATATTAACTTATGGGATATTGATCGTCCAAGATTGGTAAAGCAAATGGCAGATCTTAGTCAAGAATTATTGGATAATCAGTAATACAACGACTAGACATCGACTGCTTCCTCCCTTTGGCAGTATTGCAGCTGTTAAGAGATTAATAGTATCGCTTAGATGACAGTGAATATGCCCTTAGGTGAGTCAATGATACCAGATTTAATGACATCATTGACGAGTTTGAGGGGGTAATCCTCTCTCTAGGCAAAGTCTGATCTTTTGTTAAAATTCGAAATTTGGCGATCTGGCTCTTCTATGCAAAAGATCGCATCATATATCAATACTTATTTTCCTCACGACTATCAGCCATGCTCGACAGATCACTAGTGAAAAATCATTAGCAGTTATAGCGCTTCTTGTGCTGTTTTAAAGCCTTGACTCAGGCATTATTTTGTCGCGGTTACTTGCCTTGTGTCTATTGATCATCGACAGCTAATGCGCTGCTCAAATCTTACCAAAAAGCCTAATATAGTTGTTCGGATAGGCAAGCTTTATCCAACAAGTTAAGCATATGCTAAAAAGCACACTAGAGATATTGAATTTTATTGAGTATTTCTATAATCCTGATCGCCATCATGGTACTAATAATGGGCTGTTTCCTATACCATTCAAGAATTAGGCCGCAGAGAACCTATAAGTGTTTATACACGAAGGTTTACGACAAAGTAAACTGAATTGAAAAACACAAAAAGTAGCGGCCATATTGTCAATTATAGCTCAAGTGTTAGCGGCCACTATTTATGCTTAAAATGAGTTTAAGAACGGCTTAGAAAATGCTTTTATTACGAATTTCGCGGCAAGTGTAGGCCAAACTAAAGTCTTTGCCATAGCATGTCTAAGCTTTTGTAGATAACTAGCACTCGATAAAAAAAATAATTAGCGCCATTATAGTAGAAATCGACAATCAAAATAGCAGTACGGACTTAGAAAACCCAGCTCAGTATAGGCGCTCATTATAACGCTATATTCTGTGAGTAGTGAAAGCGATCAATGAATGATATTTCTCAAGTCGTCAAACAGCTAAATTTTGCGGGTTTGTTATAGTAAAAATTTAATCTCGAAGGGAGAAATTAATGAAGTACAAGCCCAAGTTTTTAGGAAAGGAACATGTCGCTCGATGGGAGCTGGCGTTTGACAAAGTCCTCACTCCTCTTGAGAAGTTCATTCATCGTCAGACCACCAGTGGTATTTTGTTGATGCTCTGTGCGGTCATCGCTCTGATTGTAGCTAACAGCGATTATGCTCATTATTATCATAGTTTTTTTAAACTATATTTCACCATTGGGTTAGAAGGTTTCCAGCTATCAAAGACGCTGCATCACTGGATTAATGATGGTTTGATGGCGATATTTTTTCTGGTTGTCGGTTTGGAATTAAAACGCGAACTTTTGGTGGGTGAGTTGGCGAACGTTAAGCAAGCCATGCTGCCTATTATAGCTGCTGTTGGAGGCATGCTAGTGCCCGCGCTGATTTATATCTCTGTAAACTCAAGTGGCCACACCCTGCATGGGTGGGGTATCCCAATGGCCACTGATATCGCTTTCGCACTAGGTGCATTAGCGTTATTAGGTAAAAGAGTTCCGCAGAGTCTGTTAATGTTTTTAGTCGCACTGGCGATTGTCGATGACTTAGGCGCGGTAATAGTCATTGCGCTTTTCTATACTGAAAGCCTTAACTATAATGCTTTGTTAATGGTCGGCGTTGCAATTTTTCTGCTTGTCTGCTTAAATTTAGGCGGCGTACGCCGGCTGTTGCCCTATTCACTGATAGGGATTATTCTGTGGATCGCTATGTTAAAAAGCGGTATTCACGCCACATTAGCTGGGGTTATATTAGCGTTTACTATTCCAATGAAACCAAAATATGATCCAAAGCGATTCTTATTTCAAATCCAGCAAGGTGTTGATAATATTAAATCGGCCTTTAACACCGATGAAAATATCATCGTCAATGATAAGCTGCGCGCTCGAGTGCAAGCATTAGGTTACGGGGTGAATTTAGTACAAGCGCCCGCTCAAATTCTGGAAAACAAGTTACATCTTTCATCGGGCTACCTGGTAATTCCTATTTTCGCCCTTGCCAACGCCGGCGTACCTATAGACTTTGGGAATATAGGCGGGGTTCTCTCACATCCTGTCGCCATGGGTATAGGACTGGGACTTGTGTTTGGTAAGTTGATAGGGATCGCAGGTTTTACATGGCTTTCGGTCAAACTGGGTCTTAGCGAGTTACCTAAAGGTATTACTATGAATCATATTGTGGGTGTTTCATTCATGGGTGGGATTGGTTTTACTATGTCTATCTTTATCGCCGAATTAGGTTTTGCTGATTATCCACAAGACTTACTTATGGCCAAAACGGGAATATTATTCGCCTCACTCTTTGCTGGTATAACGGGCTTCATATGGCTCTATATCGCTTCGCGAAAAGACAATGGAACATAGGAAATTTGCTACTGTCTATGTGAAATCTATTGATCGTCTATGAAATAAGCAGCCAATTGGCTGCTTATTTATTTTCAGCGATGGCTATGGATTCAAATCCCATGGCAGCAAAAAGCCTATTACTTATTTCAGTCGATTCACCGAACAAGCTCAGGTTTCGACTAAGTTATCCATTGCTATTAATCTAGCTTAAATCAGACTCGATTCCTAAGACCTAGTGTTTCAGGGTATGGATTGAAATAGCCTTGATCGTGAATATATTGACTGCCATGTTGTTCAATGTAATGCGAAAGTAGTGTAATAGGTGTAATAAGCGGCAGCATACTTTCTCTATATTTATTAATCGCACAACTTAAAGTGACCCTAAAGGCAGATTCCGTCCCGCGCATCAAAATTTTGTTAAGCAATATTCTGTTAACTTATCCGGTTAATGTGTGTCGTAAAGAAATTATTGAACCTATAATGGCCAAATTGGAAGCGAGCGGCAATTCTCTTGCGGCGGCGGCACTATTGCAACGTGAGATTGTTGATTACAGTGTTATTATGTTGAACAGCAAAATACCAGCAAAGCCACTTAAAAAACTGATGCTGATTTGCGCTCAACGCAGGCCTATTTGGAAACTCGCCATTAGCGCAATTGAGCTAACGGATGCGAATTTTAGTGTCACTTTTATAAACCAACCTTGTAACATGATGGTTTGGTGTGGGCTAGTTGAAAAATACTTGAACACTGACTGTATTGTATTTCAAGAAGACGTCTGGAGAGAGCGAAAACCAGCAAATACTCCAAGTATTAGATAACCATGACAACCTAATATTCTGTGGTACGGCTGCAACAGCGACTAAAATAGACAGTCAAAAAAGTATTCCCAGAGCAGAAAAAATACTCGAGAACTTAACCGAAAAACAATTATCAGCACCTTAAAAGAGAAAACTTATGCAAGCTTTATTAATCATATCTCATGGCAGTCGTCGCGCAGTATCTAACAATGAGCTACTTAGTTTAGAAAAAAATTTACGGCTAGAGCTGGCCGATAGTTATCCTATAGTGGAGAGCGCTTTTTTAGAGTTCTTTCCTCAATCAATAGCCAAGGCGATTAACAAATGCGTTGAAGAAGGCGCCACCACTATTAAAGTCTTGCCCTACTTCTTGGCGGCTGGAGTACATGTCACAGACGATATACCTAGCGAAGTAAAATTAGCCAGTGAACACTATCAATCATTGAATGTAGATATTTTACCGCATATAGGAAGCTCAGAAAAAATTACCAGTGTCATTTCTAGCATGCTAACCACAACAGAGATATAACATGGCTTTTAAAGGACAGACAAGTTACGAGCACCAAGATAACCCACAAAAAAAAGGGGTTTTATTAGTCAACTTAGGCACCCCAGATGCTCCTAATTCTGGATCTTTAAGGAAGTACTTGAGAGAGTTTTTAAGTGACCCTAGAGTCATAGAAATTCCTCGGATACTCTGGCTAATTATTTTATATTGTTTTATTTTACCCCTGCGCCCAAAACGATCTGCCAAGCTCTATCAATCGGTTTGGACTGAGCAGGGCTCGCCCTTACTGGTTATCACGAAACAGCAAAGGCAAGCTTTAAAGGATAAGTGTGATCTAGAGTACGGTGTCGATAAAATGCCCATCGCTATGGGTATGCGCTATGGCACTCCGTCTATCAAAACAGCATTGAAGGAGCTCGCTGAAAAGAATGTACGCGATATTACTATTTTGCCGCTCTATCCCCAGTACTGTGCTGCGACGACAGGGTCAACTTTTGACGGCATAGCGAAACAGCTAACAAGCTATAGATGGGTGCCTTCTATCAGATTCATCAGTGGCTACCACAAGCATCCTCTCTATATTCAGGCGCTGGCTAAAACGATCACTGATTATATTGAAAAGTCGGGCATGCCAGATAAGTTTATTTTTTCCTATCATGGGATTCCGCTGCGCTATCTGCAGCAAGGTGATCCATATTTTTGTTTTTGCACACAAACCACGCGATTAGTCTCTGAACATTTAGGCATGGATGATGCTTTGGTAATGACCACTTTTCAATCAAGGTTTGGTAAGGCTCAGTGGTTACAACCTTATACGGATGTTACTTTAAAATCACTTGCCAGCGAAGGCACTGAGCACGTTGCGATCATCTGTCCAGGTTTCGCCGCAGATTGTTTAGAGACTCTCGAAGAAATAATGGAAGAAAACAAAGCTTATTTTATGCAATCCGGCGGTAAAGTTTACGACTATATTCCCTGTTTAAATAATGCTGATGACCACATCGACATGATGTTTGCACTGATAGGAAAAAACTAGAAATGGCACAGTTAGTTTGGCTGCGAAATGATTTAAGGTTACTCGACAATCCCGCACTTTTCCAAGCTTGTCTTGTCAGCCAAAGTATACGCGTTATTTACTGTGCAACACCGCGACAATGGCAGCAGCACAATGAATCGTCCGCTCAATTAACCCTTCGTCAAAGCTTATTAACGCAGTTATCACAGAGCTTTGCAGCTTTAGGTATTGCGCTGGATATATTGCAGGTCGATAGTTTTGAGGGGCTGACTAATCTTATCCAGGAATATTGTGTAAAGCATGCAATAAAAAAAGTTTGGGTTAACCGGCAGAGTTGGCTTAATGAAAAGATTAGAGATGAACAAGTTTCCCAGCAGCTCAAGATAAACAATATAGAATTCCAGTATTGTGCTGATGAGTTGCTGGTTAATGAAAATATAATCACTAAAGAGCTCAAGCCCTATCGCGTTTTTACGCCATGGTATAGGCAGTGGCTAATAAGACTGCAAGCGAGCAGTATAGAACTCTTACCGGCACCTATAAAAACTTCCAACGCTAGCGTTGTCCTCGCTCAAAAAATCAACTTACCTTTAGCCACAACCTATAGAGAAGACCTATGGCCAGGCTCTTTGCAACACGCTCTAGAGCAGCTCATAGATTTTTGTGAGAATCAAGCCCTAGACTACGATAAGCAAAGAGATTATCCAGGCATTAAAGGTACCAGCTTGATTTCTCCCTACCTAGCGGTTGGGGCAATCAGTATTCGCCAATGTTATGTTTATCTGCAGCAGGCTTGCTTAAAGCAGCAGGCCTCTTTGTTTGATACTACTTGGTTAAAGGAATTGGCTTGGCGCGAGTTTTATCGCTATCTGATGATAAACAAGCCAGAATTGGCCAAAGGTATCGCGTTTAATGCCAGTAAAGAACCCAAATGGATAGATAATCAAGAGCACTTTCTGGCTTGGCAAGAGGGGCGCACCGGGTTTCCAATTATAGATGCAGCGATGCGTCAACTTAAGCGTACTGGCTGGATGCATAATAGATTACGCATGCTCACTGCCAGTTTTCTGTGTAAATTATTGTTGATTGACTGGCGCAAGGGCGAGCAACATTTTATGCAGTTACTGATCGATGGCGATTTTTCGTCTAATAATGGCGGCTGGCAGTGGTCTTCATCAACGGGATGTGATGCCACACCTTGGTTCAGAATATTTAATCCTAAATTACAGTCTGAAAAATTCGACAGCAAGGGGGCTTTCATCCGCAAAATGTTGCCCGAGCTGAGTGAGTTAAGCGATAAAGATATTCACTGTCCAAATTCTGAGCAGAGGAGAGCCGCTGATTATAGCGAGCCGATCATCGATTATTCACAGGCACGCAAAAAAGCGCTTAACTGGCTAAAATAATTGGTTGATTATTCGACGCTCGTTAATTTGCTAAGACTTAACCAGCCGCCACAGAAACTGAGCGTTTTTACGCTACTAGCTATCAATGAGTATATTTATCAAGTATTTTTTGATAACCACCAGTTTCACGTAAATACTTAAGTCCTAGGTTAAAATCATTGCGCAATGCAGCGCTTTTAAAGGCCACCCGAAAGGGTTCAGTGCTGCTGAATAGGTTGTGATAAGTCAATTCAATATTGGTATTGTAAGTACTGGCGAACAGTTTTTTATTCCACAGAAAAATACTTTTATCGACCAGTATCACTTGGGCACGCTTATGCCAAAAAAGCAAACTTTGAATTTTTTGATCAACTAATTCGGTGTATAACTTGCTTGTATGGTTTCTATCTAGTTGCAACAATCGTCTGAAATTGGCACCTAAGTGCTGATTAGCGCCTTGCCATGCAATCGTATTATATTTTTTTAAATCGGCGATACTGCTTATGTTAAGTTGATCGGCAGTGCGTGAAATTGCATAATTTTTATACTCTACTAACTCGTCAGAATAAAAGCTGCCATCGTCTTTAGCTATCACCGAGACGGCCGCATCAATCTTCATTGTGCTAATAGCTATTGACAATCTATTATTCGGCACGTATGTCGCACTGAGAATGCTGTGATTACTATGCTCTAATGCTTGGGTGAATATTTCTACTTCCAAACCTTTACCTTTAAAGTGACCATACTCATTTGATGATTTTTCTGAATTCAGTACAAAAGGTGGCTTGTGATCACTAAAAGCGACATTCAGAGCATCTGCTTGGACGCTGTTGATAACAAAAAGGAATAACCCAATAGATAAAAATGCTGTTACAGATAGGGTGCTTTTAATTTTGATTATTTGTTTGATCATAGCTTTGCCTTAATAAACTTAATAATAAGCATAGTATTTAATAATTATTTTGCCTCTTATTTAAATTATTAAACTTAAATCAATGCTTTTCCTTATATTGTGAGGTTATTTCTCCAATGCTCCGGTTATTAATAGCTATCAGTGTGGTGGACCTAAACTTAGGATCTATCTAAAAAAGTACTGTTGAATTATTGCTAATATTTTGGAAACACACGAATCTTTCGCTAATTCAGGTCAAGCTTATTCAAGACGCTGAAAAGTTGCTGGCGTGACTCTTTGCTCAATGACCTAAGGGGTAAGGGCAAACAGTTTTCATTGACTAAGCCTAACAGTTCGGCCGCGGCCGCTATTACTCTGAGGCTTCCATGCTGGTTGAATAGCGCCCATAATGGTTCTAAAGCTTGATTGAGAGTTAATGCTTCAGGGTAGTTTTTGCCTTGAATTGCGCGAGTAATACGCAGCATGCTGTTGGGAAATAGCCCTGCGATCCCTGAATACCATAGCTGGCAACCTGCCATAAGTCCGTTGCTACCATGCGCATCGCCGCTAACGCCGAGACTGACATCACTGGAAACTAAGCTTTTTAACGCATTAATATGATCAGTGGCAATATCCAACTCAGTAGGCACACCCGGAATTTTTATAGAGCGTATATTCGCTAAGCTGGCAATTTCAGCGTACAGCGCATGACTGAATTCGAAATTAGTAGTACCCGGATTATCGTAAATACACAGAGGCACCGACAGTGCACGGCTGACGGTTGCGTAATGTTGGTAGACTTCTTCGTCGGTCAATTTTTGGTAGGAGACTGGAGCGAGCAGAACCGCGTTGACGCCTACTTGCTGCATATCTTCGGCGAGTAACAGTACGTCGCGAGTTCGCAGTGCACTAATACTGGCCATCACTGGGATTCCCTGAGCGTGCTCTACGCTTAACTCTGCAATGCGTTTGCGTTCGGTTCGATTCAGGTAAGCGTAGCTTCCTGTGGATCCTAATGTCCCAATTGAGTCGACTTGCGCGCAGACTAAACGCTCAAGTAACCCAATAAAAGCCGTTTCATCCAGGTTAATCTCATTTAAGGGGGTTAAAGGGAAGGCGCTAAGTCCAGTAAACATGGCGTTTCTCCTAGAATAAATCATCGGATAAAGCTCACTTGCTGATATCTCGATAGTTCAAAATGATAGATTAGTGGTTTGTTAACGTACAGCTTTGGGATATTATTGTCATATGCAAAAAGTATCTTTGTCATAGGACGATAATATGATCACATAGGATAAAAGTAAAGTGCAATTTTTAGGTAGTACGAGTCAACAAATTTTCGACTGCATTCGCTCGCTAGTGATCAATGCTGAGCTGCTACCCGGAGACGCCTTACCGCCTGTGCGTGAACTAGCTGATATTTTAGAGGTCAATCGCAATACAGTCTCATCGGCTTACAAACGTTTGGCTAAAGCGGGTATAGCAGTAACCCAAGGCCGTTTAGGTACCACAATCTGTGCGCCACCAAGTGCCGGAGAACAAGAGGGGTTGAGTATCGACAGTCGGCTGATAGACTTAGCCGACGGCAACCCAAACCCAAAATTTCTCGCTGATCCACTCGTGTTGTTCAGTGCCAGTGCGCTAAAAAGATTTTTGTACGGAGAGGCCACTATACTGCCTGAATTACACGCAATTGGCGCCTCATGGTTTGCTCCTGATTGCCCTGAATCTTATACTTTGGAGCTAACACACGGTGCCGTCGACGCCATTGAAAGGCTAGTGGCTGCCCATTTAGTGGTGGGAGATAAAGTCGCGGTAGAAGATCCCTGTTTTTTGGGCACCCAAAATGTATTGCGCCTAGCCGCAATCGAAACGGTGGGGATAGCAATGGATGATCAAGGTATGCTCCCACAAGCCCTGTCTGCGGCTCTAAACCAAGGTGTACGGGCGGTTATTATTACCCCGAGGGCTCAGAATCCATCAGGCTGCAGTCTCTCAGCAAATAGGGCTCAGGCACTGCAAAAAATCATCTCTGGCCACCCAAACGTATTAATCATAGTAGATGATCATTTTGCGCTGCTGGCAGAGGCAGATTATTATTCAGTGATTAGTCAATCAACCACCCATTGGGCTCTTATTCGTTCAACTTCCAAAGGTTTAGGGCCGGATTTACGGGTTGCTATGCTCGCCAGTGACCCTGTTACAGCCACCAGACTCAGGGCGCGCTTGGCACCAGGTATGAGTTGGATTAGTCACATTTTACAAACAATAGTCGCGATTGCTTTAGCCTCTAAAGAAGTAGCGGATCAACTTTGTGAGGCTCAAGCAGCCTATCAAAAGCAACGTGCTCATCTGTGTTGTGCGCTGCGAGCACAAAGTATTGCAGTGAATCAAAATGCGGATGGCTTGAACATTTGGATAGCCATAGTGGTTGATGAAATGGCGTTATGCCATGCACTGGCAAAAAGAGGTTGGTTAGTGCGTCCTGGAAAGGCTTTTCAAGTTAAAACTAAAGATCCGGCAATCAGGGTTACCGTCTCAAAGCTGCAAGAGGCGCAAGCGCAAAAGTTCGCCAGCGACTTATCGATCTGCATGAGACAACTAACCCGGCGAGCGCTAGCATAGCACTTAGACAGGCGTTTATTAGCGGTGCTTATATGATATTTCTCAACATAGCCGTATTTCAGGGCTAAAATTGCTAATTTTTCAACGCACTATGAATGCGAACCGAATAGCCCAGATTCAATTGTTGATTGTTAATCTTCAATAGTTGCGATCAAACTAGCATTATCCCCTGCCGCCGAGGTGTCGACACACAAATGGCGTTCTAAAATAAACCGTTCAGGCACCGTTTCATTGATCATTGGCAACAGATCACCGTCACGTTTCACCAGTGCTATTGCATACTGCTGGAGCAGTTCTCTAGGGGCGTCGCTGGCAATGTTGTGTTTAGCCAGCGCTGTTCGCAGAGCAATAATTGGGGAATTTTTAACTCGCTATGAATCTGAGCCCAATGGCTCAGATTTAATCATTGGCGGTTAATCTTCAACCGTCGCTATCAGACTAGCATTCCCGCCTGCCGCCGTTGTATCAACACATAAATGGCGTTCTAAAATAAACCGTTCAGGCGAAGTTTCATTGATTAAAGGCAACAGAGCACCGTTACGTTTTGCCAGTGCTATTCTATATTGTTTGAGATTTTCTCTAGGGGCATCGCTGGCAATAGCACTGAAGTGTTGTAAATGTTCAAGCTCTTTAGCGGCGAGTTCACCGATTATAATCTGCACTGGAATCTCCAGTGCTCGGGCTTTCTCGGTTAATGCTTGAATGCTCTCTGATTGGGCTTGGGCTAACAGCAATAACACTGAATTACCTTGTGAAAGCGCCGCTAGACTGAGCTGTAAGCCAGTTTCTAATGAATTGGCTAAACAGAGCACAACACCCCTGGCGTTCTCTGAAAGCACATTTAACTCACCGGTTGGGCCAGGCATTGTCAGAGGGCTTTTGGTTTGCGCTACAGAAGAGACAAGATTGCTAGGGTCGGTTAACGCCGATAGCCAGAGTTGCAGTTGCGTCTTGCGAATGCTACTTGCCTGCCATGCGCTGCTAGTTTCAGCATCCGCTATTGCATCCATCGATTGTTGTAGCGCTTTGACTGCAATGCTCGGCTGTAATGTTTCACCGGCTGAATCGCAAACGAGTGTCTGGGCTTTGAAGAAACGTTTTAAATAGTGGGGGCCACCGGCTTTTGGACCTGTGCCTGAAAGGCCTTCTCCACCAAAAGGCTGGGTGCCTACAATAGCGCCAATCTGGTTGCGGTTGACGTAAATATTACCTGCTTTGATATTGCTAACCAATTGCTGCACTCGGCTATCTACTCGGCTGTGTAAACCAAAGGTCAATCCGTAATTTTGCGCGTTGATAGTCGCTACCACTTTATCAATATCTTTGCCTTTGAAGGTAGCAACATGCAAAACGGGGCCGAAAATTTCTTCAGTCAACTCTTCAATGCCAGCCACTTTTAACACAGTAGGGGCGATGAATAAGCCTTGTGCAGGAGATTCAAATGTCTTGAGTAACTTTCCTTGTGCTTTATATTTGTCGCAGTGATTCTGTATTTTTTGTCTGGCGGCTTCATTTATTACAGGGCCTACATCTGTGCTTATCTGCCATGGATTACCTAGTACAAGTTGCTCCATCGCGCCATACAACATGACTAATAGCTCATCGGCAATTTCTTCTTGTAAATAGAGCATGCGCAATGCAGAACAGCGTTGTCCGGCACTCTGAAAGGATGAGGCTAAAACATCGCGAACCACTTGTTCCGGTAATGCAGTAGAGTCTACTATCATCGCATTTAAACCGCCGGTTTCTGCGATTAATGGCGCCTCGGGTGCCAGTGTAGCGGCCATGGACTTATTAATGTGCTGCGCAGTAGCGGTGGATCCGGTAAAACAAACCCCTGCAATTCGGGGATCACTGGTTAGCTGAGCGCCGACAGTGGCGCCTTCCCCTGGC
The DNA here is from genome assembly GCA_034111875.1 of Gammaproteobacteria bacterium. Taxonomy (GTDB): domain Bacteria; phylum Pseudomonadota; class Gammaproteobacteria; order Pseudomonadales; family Balneatricaceae; genus Rs1. Next base: position 11,779 of record JAWUWK010000058.1, on the reverse strand, counting down.
AGTAATTGAATGGCGTCTGTTGGAATACCGGCTAAGTGCATTAGCTCCACAGCTTTAGCGGCAATTAAGACGGTTTGTTCCGCAGGTTTCGCCAATACCGTGTTGCCGGCGGCCAGTGCGGCCAGTATTTGACCGGAGAAGATTGCCAGCGGAAAGTTCCAAGGTGAGATGCAGGTAATCACACCTCTGCCTGTGCTTTCGGTGTTGGCGATGAGTGCTTGGTTAGCATAGTAACGCGCAAAATCAATCGCTTCGCGAAGCTCGCCAACAGCATCTAACAAGGTTTTTCCGGCCTCTCTAGTCGCTAAGGCAAAAAACTCGTTAGCGTTTGCCTCGTAGAGGTCAGCGAGAGTGTTTATGCACTTTGCTCTATGTTGTGGGCTTTGATTATTCCAGCACTCGAAACCTTTTCTAGCACTCTCTATGGCGGAGTCGACTTCTTCTTGACTGGCTTCTTTTACTGTGCCGACCAGATCGCTTGAGTCAGCTGGATTAAAGACATTAACAGCTTCTGCGGAGTTTGGTTGCTCACAAGAAAGTGCAATTATAGGCCCAGCATGCCATTGACTGTGTTTAAAGACTGCGCGCTGAGGATCAATTTCCGTCATTGTCTTGGCGTCGGTAATGTCCCACCCCTGGGCGTTACGGCGCTCGCTGCCGTATAAATTTTCTGGTAGATTAATGAGTTGGCTGGCGATCTTATCTTTTAACGCCAGTACCGCAGTGATCGGATCACGGGCGATATCTTCAGGTTTGATACGCGTGTCAACAATTTGATTTACGAACGAACTGTTTGCACCATTTTCCAGCAGACGTCTTACCAAATAAGCCAGTAAGTCTTTGTGAGCGCCAACCGGAGCGTATACTCTGCAACCGGTATTGTTCTCTATTAAAACTTGATGATGTAAAGATTCCCCCATGCCGTGTAAGCGTTGAAATTCATACTTCTCAGGTGATAAATGACTAGCAAGTTGCAGTACAGCAGTCACGGTATGGGCATTATGTGTGGCAAATTGTGGATAAATCCTATCAGTCATCGCGATGAGTTTTTTGGCGCAGCAAATATAGGAAACATCCGAGTTTAGCTTGCGAGTGAATACCGGATAGCCTGATAAGCCCAGCTCTTGTGCGCGCTTAATTTCCGCATCCCAATAGGCGCCTTTAACCAAGCGCACCATTATTTTACGATCAAGCTTTTTAGACAGAGCGTAAAGCCAATCGAGCACATAACTAGCCCGCGGACCGAACGCTTGCACAACCACACCAAAGCCATCCCAGTTTTTCAATGTAGATGAAGAGAGAACAGCCTCGATAACATCGAGAGAGAGGTCTAATCTATCCGCTTCCTCAGCGTCAATATTAAAGCCCATGTTGGCGGCTTTAGCTTGTTGCGCCAGCACTAAAGTACGCGGAACTAATTGCGCTAGTACTTGCTCGCGCTGTGGATATTCGTACCTCGAATAAAGCGCAGATAGTTTTACTGAAATACCTGGGTTCAGCCTGATCTCTTGATGTTCGCAAGCTTTTGCCAATTCGGCAATGGCCTGAGAATATGCTGACAAATAGCCTAGTGCATCTTTTTCAGTGCGTGCGGCTTCGCCCAGCATATCGTAAGAATACGAGTAACCTTGTTTTTCAAATTTTTGAGCTCTCTTACGTGCTTCACTAATATTGCGGCCCAACACAAACTGACTGCCAAGCTCTTTCATTGCCTGAGCAACCGCCGTGCGTACCACAGGTTCACCAAGCTTTTTAACCAGAGAGCGGATAGATTTTGCGATCTTTTTTTCAGTATTTTCGCCGTTTGCTGGGGCGATCACTTTGCCGGTAAATAGCAGCGCCCAAGTAGAGGAATTAACCAGAGATGAGTTTGAACCACCAATATGGCTCTGCCAGTTACCATTGGATATTTTATCTTCTATGAGCGCGTCAATAGTATAGGCATCAGGCACCCGCAATAGGGCTTCGGCTAAACACATTAATGCCACGCCTTCCTTGGTTGTGAGTCCATACTCAGCGAGGAACTTTTCCATCATTGATGGTTTGCCTGACTCTCTGACCTCTGTGACCAACTTCGCTGCTTGGGCAGAGATTTGCTCACGTTGCGCCAGAGTTATGTCAGCACTTTCAATCAGCTGTAACATAACACTCTGTTCAGGTGCTAAATAGTGATTGAGAATGGTTTGGCGAATAGTCGATAGTGAGTGGCTCATAAAAAACTCCAATTATATTTGTTATATATCTATTATAACAAAGACCTATTAGGGAAAAAGAACAAAAATACAGAATATTATTATCCTATATCCTTTTTTTAGTGCTCTATATGGATAATTAAAATTACAGCTGGGTATAGCTTAGTGAAATTGTCTTTTAATAGCTGATTCAAGTAATCGTTCTGCCAAAAACATTCTCGCTGCAGCTGGCTGCTTTTATCGCATTAAATGAGTCCTCTGCCACCATAGTGGCGGTAGTAAGGCACAGAAAACCAGAGCAGCGTAAAGCATGTTACTGCCAATTGAATAGCCAATGGCGGCGAAGAATAAGCAGCTTAAAATGATGATGGAGTGATACTTTTTAGTTAATAGTTTGAAAGCTGCTAACATAGTCGCGGCATAAATCACGACAAATACGCCGTTAGTCCAACTGATTAGCTGTTCTATGTCTTGCTGGTATATATAGGTCAATATAATCGCAACATTTATGGCACAGATAATAGCCACAATTGACCTTTGTGGAACATTGTGTGAGTTTACTTTATTAAAGTAGCGTGGCAGTACCTTATCTTGGCTAAAGCTATGAAGTAACCTCGAAGCGCCGGCAATATAAATATTAACGGTTGCCAATCCGCTGGCAATACCAATTATGCCAATGATCTGCGCACCGAAGCCACCGACTAATAAATCAAAAATTTCCACCATGCCTAAATTACTGCTATTGGGTATGACTATGAGTAAGTATGTACAAGCTATATAAATCAATCCCACCAACACTGTCCCTATCATCATTGCGGGCAGCATGTCCTCTTTTGGGTTTTTAAAATCATTGGCAAGATGGGACATAGCTTCGACGCCCAGAAAACTCCAAAATGCAATACCGGCTGCCCCTAGGACTAGGTCTAGTTGAGTAGCCGATACTAAGTTCACAAGATTATGTCGCTTTAGCTCCAAGCCTGACATGACCAGTAAGACGATCACTATTAAGACGACCAGTAGGGTTAATCCAAACTGCAATTTAGCGGAGACATGAATGCCCTTTAAGTTAATCAATAGTACCAATAAGGTTAAGCCTATTTGGATAAAGAGCGCAGTGGGACCTGTAATATCGACTAGTACGGATAAAAACGTAAAAGTAATTAATACAGCGGCGGCGCTGCCGACAGGTATGAGCAATAAAAAGCTTAAGCCAATACAGCGTCCGGCTAAACTTCCAAAGGCTTTTTCAACAAAATGAGCGGGCCCGCCGGCATGGGGGTGAAGGCTAGATAGTCTGCCGAAAACGAGTGTTACCGGAATGATAGCCATTGTCAATAATAGCCATGCCCATAGAGCCCCGCCGCTGGCTATTTCGACGGTGATTTGCGGTAAGATAAAGACTCCAGTACCTAACAAGGTAGTCGCCATTAAGCCTGCACCTTGCCAGCGACCGATAGTACCTTTGGAGCTCTGCATAATATGTCCTTGTTAGTATTACTTATATAATTGACTTAGTATAACGATTTCTATTTGAAAAACGGTGGTTTTAAAGCTGCTATTTTTCGATAATTGCCAGTCAAACTGGCAGATTGAACCGTCAGTCTTAAGTGTTATTTTAGCGCTGAATCTATCGTTAAGATTATGACATTGGAAAAATTTGATCAGGCAATTATTCAGGCATTAAAAGAAGAGGCTCCACAGAGTGTTTCTAATATTGTCTACCAAGTTAACTTGTAGCGAGCTTCTCTTTCTGCACGCATAAAAACGTTACAAAAGACCAAGATTATTCGCGGTTATCAAGTACTTTTATCAGAATTTAAAAAGACAGCGGTCAGCGCCTATTTTGGAGATTAAATATATGTGCTCTTGTTGCAGTAAAGTCCTAGCGGTGCTTAAGGAAATTCCTGAAATCGTTACTTTTCATGGCATAACCGATGTTATGGGTTTATTAGTTTATGTAAAAACGCCTAGTATGCCGCGTGTTCATGAAATTCGCGAGTCTAAAGGCAGTAACAGTGAAATACCTGAAATGAAGGCCCATGTGGTGAGTGAATGGATTAATAATAGAGGTGATGCTAACCGTTAAAATTGACAGAGAATTTTTGATTAATAGACCATTAGAATTTGTCGGGCATTGCTTCTCAGATGCTTTGATCACTTGAAAGGCTGCTCATAACTATAGCTTTAAGTAAACTATAGATTATGAGCAGTTGCGTATAAGCATTCAGCCAAATTTGGACATTTTTTAGGTAGAGCTTTCGAGTGTTTTTATAACATAAATCACACTTTATTTAAGGTGCAATTGCTATGCATTGTCCAATTAACTGATCATTTTCCCAACGGCCCTGGCAAGCTTCACCTTTGCTATTCGACTTTACCCCCGCTCCGTGAGCTCGTCCGTCTTTGAACATGCCTCTATAGGCAATACCGTTGGGCCAAGTTTTGACACCATATCCGGTGCGAGTATCTGCTTGATAATAGCCTTCGTAAGATTGACCGTTTGCCCAAATTGTTTCAGCCATACCCTGACGTTTCCCCTCTTTCCAGATACCCTTGTGAGTGCTGCCATCGGCCCAAGTATAAACGCCTTTGCCTGACCTTAAATTGTTAACAAAATCACCTTGGTAAACATCTCCGGAAAAGGGACCGCTGGTCCAAGTTAAAATACCAGGACCTTGCTTTTTGTCTTTTATAAACTCGCCTTTATACGTGTAGCCATTACTTGACTCCAAAATACCATAACCATGTTTTTGATCATTCACCCATTGCCCAGCGTAATAATTTTTTAGCCCTTGATTATTTGAACTTGAAACGTAATGGCCTTTTCCCGTGCGTTTATTATTATGCCACTGGCCTACGTAGAAGTCGCCAGTTGGCCAAACCATCAGGCCTTCTCTGCCTCTTAGACCATTAACGACTAGGCCAAAATAGGCACTGCTTGGCTGGTATTTAATGGTTTCTAAGCTATCAATTAGGCTATTCAGAGCGACGTTGGTTTTGAAGTATTCTTCAATAATTATTTTATTCTGTTGGTCTACATTCATTAGAGTTAAAAAGTTTCCCAGTGGGCGGTTTAAGTCCGAGTAGGATTGCGTAGGCTGAGTTTTACATGCTGATAATAACCAGATAACAGAGAGGAAAATAAAAATAATTTTCATAAATATACCCCATATTTTAAGCGTATTGTAAACGCGCGATGTAAGATTTGTTACACTCGATATGGGGTTCGAGAAAATAGGGCATCGAATCCATTCGAGCATTATTTATAGCGGTATGTCATGTAATAACAGAGTAAAGAGTGCTATGTACATTTCCTATACAATGTACCTTTATTAAAGAATAGGCAAATAAAGTGGTTTTTTATTGGCAATCAACAAATTTAATCGCTAACAGACCTAATGTAAATGTCGTCGATTAGCAAAATTTTGGTTTTTCGGTTTTTTAATCGGTGAATAAAAGATAATAACCAGCCTGTTGGACATAGCACTAATCTACTGTGAAAAATTAGCCTGTTTATATACGGCTCGACCTTTCCTCTTAAATAGCTGGCTATCGGGTAGATGCGCACAAGTATCGTGCACCTCAATAAGCCCCGAAAGGTCGGTTCAAAAAGTTGTCAGGCTACTTGCAAAGGACAAGTCTTTTCACTGCGCTAGCGGTCTGGTATTTAGCTATTTTTAAACCCGCAGAGAATACACATTACGTATTAGGATGTTGCACAGCCAAAAAAAATTAAAAAAGATCCCAATTATTATATTCTCGCTATTGTCGGCCAAGATCGAAGCTCATGGGATAGGCGTCGTTTTTATATTAACCCTTAGAAAGCAATGAATATTTTTTTGGCCACCTATGCTCGAAATAGCTCTATGGTAGCTTAGCAGTTTGTTGATGCATGCATGATTGTTAACTTAGATTTCACTTGATATTCGCTTTCTGATTCTTCGGTCTGAGTTATCCACAGGGAGTTTTTGAAAACTTATTCGTTACTGGCTTAGTTGTCTGCAGCGCCCTTCTCGGTATCGCCGCTCGGATTACTTGCAGCACTAGCAATATCGTTTCTAGCAACATCAGTGTTTGAATCTGACGGCAGATTAGCTAATTTATGGGAATGGCTATGCTCCCGACTGTCGTTTTCTTCCCAGTGCAAATGGTGATGATTGAAACCATTTTGCACTATAGGTTTTATAACTTCAAAATAAGGCGATACATCGAAGTCTCTAGGTGCAAAAAAACTCGGGTCCCTGCGCCGATGCAATTTTGTATAATTATCTATGCGTTGCGAATCAATTGGGTTTACATAAGTGACATCCGGCAATATAGGGTAATTAATGGATTGGAATGCCTGTGCTATAAGTGATGAACATATAGCACGAGTGGGGTCTCCGCTACCCAGAGAGAGTGCTCTTCTTCGCCACTTTATAGGAATAGGTGGCGTCGGTATCAGAAAGCGAACAAGGTCAAAGATATTTTTCAAATCATAGCGATTGCCAATTCTAGCCACCGCAAATTGAATGACTTGATTGATTTCACTTTCGGATAAGCCGATGGGTCTACAAATACGACTGTGTTGATCCATATAATAGCTCAAAGGGACCACCCTCACGCCTTCTTCTACATCGACTTCTAAAAGGGATAAGGATTCTTGGTCTAAAGGGGTGTCCAAATGGTCACCAATATAGAGAGTCGCGTGTGACCATGTTGATTGGGTCAGAAACTTAATACTGGTACTAAAACGACTGGTCCCTTCGATCAGCAGAATATCCCCCTTACGCAGAGTCCTCTGTAATAATTGCGGGTTGTTGGTCGAAAATAAATCTTCATTGGTTTGCGGCTTAGACAGAAAGTGCGCTAACTTTCTGCCCAAATAACTAAATAGTTTCAATCGGTGCTCCTTGCGATATTAATCAGTCAAATGTTATAAAAAATGCAGATTATCTGATGGATTGACACTAGTGCTATCTTGGTCAGTAACTCGAATAGTTACGAATTAATCAGTGGCTTTTTCGAATCGTTAACCCGCTGAGTTCGATAGAAGTGGACTTTATAATAAATTTAATTTTTTCTATTAAAATCAGAAAATTAATGGGTATCTATAACTGTCTCTTGACTCAGGTAATAGGTTCGTAAAAGGCCATTAAAAACAAGTTTAAAATACCCATTTGCTAAAGTAAACTCCTCTTTACGCTTGTATCTACCTAACATATACCTCATTCATAATCTTATGCAGAGGATCCCAGATCCGTTTTAACAATGTCTCTGGCTCTTCTATTAATAATAGTAAAACCAGCGAAGTTACAAAACAAGTGAATCGGTATTTTAATCATCTCGTTTGGTTTTAAAGTCATGTTATAATGAGTTTTTTATAAGCTTTAGGGGCATATGGCGCAATTATACTTTTATTACTCAGCAATGAATGCGGGTAAGTCGACATCGCTTTTGCAATCATCTCACAATTACACAGAGCAGGGGATGTCTGTACTACTGTATACAGCCGCGTTAGATCAGCGAGTACAAAAAGGCGTGATAGCTTCACGCATTGGCTTGCAGAGTAACGCGAGTGTGTTCGAGCCTGAAACCGACCTTTACCTTGAAATATCGACGTATGTTGATACACAACCACTGCACTGTGTGTTCATTGATGAAGCGCAGTTCCTATCGAGACCACAAGTTGACCAATTAGCCAAGGTTGTGGATAAGCTGGATCTACCTGTACTCTGTTATGGTATACGTTCAGATTTTCAAGGCGAATTATTTCCCGGTAGCCAGCGGCTATTAAATCTTGCGGATAAACTCACTGAGTTAAAAGCAGTCTGCCATTGTGGTCGAAAGGCCACTATGGTGGTTAGGCGCGATGAGCAAGGCAATGTGGTCAAGAAAGGTGCACAAGTAGTTATTGGCGGGGATGATAGCTATGAGTCGATGTGTCGCAATCATTTTTTTTATGCAATGGGCGAATATTAGAGCCCTTGGATAGCATCCTATCGACTACAGCGCAGAACTCGCCATACCATCATCGCTACCTAAATGAATAAGACATTCTTCACTGGTTAGGTTGCCTAAAATAACCGATAATAAATTATCCTGTGGATAACTAAACAGTCAAATCCACACAACGTGATTTAATTTAAAATTGCTGATTTCGCGCGTTAAAACAGCGTTTAAGACGCTCATCAACTCCGGGTTTTAGCATCAAATTCACTGTAATATTTTGGCCTAATGAGCAACTGCTCTGAAGAGGCATTTGAGGAACGTCAATGGACAACCATACGAATAATAAATCTACTATTTGCGTACATGCAGGTGTGACTCCAGATGCTACTCATCAAGCGATAATGACGCCAATTTTTCAGACATCTACTTTCGTTCAGGATTTTCCCGGCGAGCCCAAAACGCACGATTATGGACGCGCAGGTAATCCCACAAGGGATGCGTTAGAAACGTCACTTGCCGCCATAGAAAATGCCAATTATGCGCTGTCATTTGCCTCGGGTTTAGCGGCAATTCAAGCGGTAGGCCAACTACTTGATCCCGGTAGTCACGTCATCGTATGTGATGATGTGTACGGGGGGACCGGCAGGCTATTTCGTGAGTTTTACGCTAAGTACGATATAGAATTTGAATTTGTCGATATGACCGTCAGCTCAAGTCAAATCGAACATTACTTTAAGCAAAACACCCAATTAGTTTGGGTAGAGTCTCCGACCAATCCGCTGCTTAAAATTATTGATATTGAAGCGATAGCAAAAATAGCTAAGCATAAAAAAGTGTTATTCGCAGTGGATAATACCTTCGCCTCCCCTATCTTTCAGCAGCCTTTAGATCTTGGGGCCGATATCGTGATGCACAGTTTGACTAAATATATAGGCGGACACAGTGATATTATTGGCGGCTGTGTGATGTTGAATGACCAGCAGTTGCACCAGAAAATAAAATTTGTGCAGTTCGCCGCAGGCGCCGTTAACGCGCCATTAGATTGTTTCTTGCTGCTGCGCAGTATCAAAACATTGGCGATTCGAATGGAAGTACACCAGAGAAATGCCTTGGCGTTTGCGAGTGCCTTAGAGAAAATATCTGAGTTTAGCCAAGTGCTCTATCCGGGTTTGCCCAGCCATCCTCAACACGCCTTAGCGCTCAAGCAAATGCAAGGTTTTTCAGGGATTGTCAGTGCACGTATAGGCGGGGATTTTGACGCGACGGCTAAATTTATGCAGAAACTAAAGGTTTTCCATTTAGCTGAAAGCTTAGGTGGGGTTGAATCCTTGATTAACCATCCCGAGACAATGACTCATGCGTCGGTCCCTAAGGCGCTGCGAGAGACTTTAGGCATTAGCAGTAACTTAGTCAGATTTTCGGTGGGTATTGAAAACGTAGAAGATCTGATTGCTGATGTTAAACAAGCGCTTAGTTAATCAAACTGGTAGAGCACCGATTTGGTTATTACAGCTTCTTGGCAGATACTCAGCCCAGCTGTAAGTGCTAAAAGCAGCTAAGGGCTGATGTTTTCAGCTGTTGTTAGTGGCTCGTTTATTCAAGAAACCAATTTTCTTCGATATCTTTGCAGAGCTCCTTTTGCTCTCTGTGTTTTTCTATGCCACGTCTTGCTTCGAAAATCCGTTTCGATTGCAGTTGTTTATTATTGTTTTGGATTTTTTCATTGTAGCCAATGATATTGTCTATAATCTCAGTATCTAAAACGGTGCTTTTATTGGCCTTGTTTAACATCCTTGTTACCTCCTAAATGAAGCGTTACAGGAGTTCTCAGTGCATAACCGAGGAATTCGCATAGCGCTAAATTGTGACCTAAGTTAATAATTGTCCAATATTCGTTAAATGTCAAATAATCAATAAATGTCGCTTTTTCATTACGTCATGATTTTCAGGGCTGCTTATGTAAAAAGCTGCGTTTGTCGTTTTGACGTAAATTTCTCAGACTGCGTTTGATTGTTTTGAGATGCTCCAATACCTTAGGACCTAGCTTCATGGCAACCCCAACGGCGAGTACATCCATGACCACTAAGTGTAGGACCCTTGAAGACATCAATGCACTGAGGTCTTTGTCTTCTTCCAAGTCTATGGGAATGGCAATACTTGCGAGCTCCGCTAAGGGTGTATTATCTGGGCATAAAGTCAACAAAGTAGCACCTGTCTCCCTCACCAGCTTACAGGTATGTAGCATGTCTTTAGTTCGGCCCGTTTGTGATATGGCGACAACCACATCTTGGTCGTTCATTGTCACGGCTGAAATGATTTGCATGTGAGGGTCGGAATGGGCAGCGGCTGAAATTTGCAAGCGGTGAAACTTATGTTGTGCATCACTACAAACAGCGGCTGATGCACCAAAACCATAAAATTCAATGCGCCTTGCCTTAGCCAATGCATCGATGGCTTTCTCTAAGTCCGTCGCATCGAGATGATCTCGAATATTGATCAAATTGCCTATCATAGAATCAAATATTTTTTGTTGGAAATCTTTAACACTGTCTTCACTGTCTAAGGTGAACTGTTCGAAATTTTGGTTGCTCGCTAAGTCTTGGGCCAAAGTCATTTTAAAGTCTTGGAAGCCATCATAATTTAGGGCACGACAAAAACGGACGACGGTCGGTTCACTGACATTTGCTTTGGCTGCTAAATCAACGATACGCATGTGAATGACATCGTCTGGATGCTCTGAGACAAAGTCAGCGACTTTTTGTTCTGACTTGCGCAGTTGATTTCGCTCATTAGCGATAGTTTTTAATAAATTGCTCGAATTCGAAATGCTCACTTTTTAAACTCTCTAATCATTAAAAGCTCCTAGCAGTCTGTCGGACTGACGTTCAATTGACATAATTAAGGATAAAATAAATCATACGGCTATCACAATACACATCAGTGGCCGGTTGGCGCACTATAATTGATGCCAACGCATTGCCTGACATTCTTATTATTCCGCTCTGCCTTCATGTTAACGCTTCATAAGGCTGCTTACCGCCTCTTTATTCCGCCATTCTCAGTACATTCATACGTTTCAAATTCCATGCCAGCGTGGCGAGCGTCCATTCACCTGACACTTTCTCTAATCCTCGCATCGAGAACTGCCTGAAGCCCATCACATGTTTGATGATGCCGAACACGGGTTCCACCGTCTGTTTTCTTAATCCGTACAAGGCTCGGCCCACCTGTGTTGTCAGCCGATGCTCCCTAAGGGGCAGTGGGTCATCCGCTTCGGGCGCGGGGGTGTCTGGTGCGAACCGCTCAAAAACGCACTGATGGTGGTGATCACGCGCTACCGCAAGTAAAGGATGGATATCAGCCTGTGCATAGCCCAACATTGTTGGCGCTGAAATAGCCCGTATCCGCTAACTGATCAGTCACTTTGCCCACTTTATCCGGCAAGGCCGAAAGATTTTTCAGAGGCGGTTTAATTTGCTGTTTGTCATTCGTTGCCTGAGTCACATGCGTACTCATGACCAGCATCGTATCCGTATCGACACTGGCATGATGCGTGATTCTTCATCGGTCAAATTAACCTGGTCTTTATCTTTAGGGCCGCATTGCGGTGGCTTTGGTTCCCGTCCCTTAGGCTTTTTTCCGGCATCCCGTTGAGC
>JAWUWK010000057.1:0-14593 GCA_034111875.1 Gammaproteobacteria bacterium | reverse complement strand
CTATGCAGGTTTAATGAACATCAATACACTGCTATTTTTCTTTGGTGCCACGTGCTTTATCGATATATTACGAGTGAAGTATTTAAATAATATAATCGAACAAGATCACCGCTTCATCAAGAAAATAACGAAGCCGATGATGAATTTTAAAGCCTTTCATTCTGCCAGTGCAACATTATATGGGATAGAATTGGCTCACATGATTAGAAAGAAACAGTTCAAAAATCCAAATCTATCGGATTATCATCAATTTCTAGAACTTGTCACATAATCACGTCTATATTTTAGTGTTTTTAGCTTAATTTGAAACTTTGCGACGCAACCAGCAGAAAGCTATCGACAAAAAAACAAGCGATTAAGTTAAAAGAACGACAGATCCGGCTTACTTAATAGACACCGACCCGCCAAAGTGATTGACGCCTGACAATTTAAAGTAGATCATTATTAAAATTCAATTTTTATATAAAATTAGCTTATCTGAATGTCATATTTAAACCTAGACTCCAAACAGAGAATCACACTTACAACATTACTCTCTATATCATGGGTGATTGTGTTTACATTTTTTAGTGTTATTCAAGAAAAAGAAGAACTTTACCTAAGTCTAGATCGACAATTAGAAGATGCAGCATTTCTTACCCCTCTATTATTACCCCAATCCCTGCATCATCAGGCAATGAATAAAAACGATCTAAGCCCGTCAAAAAATTATGAGAATACACTTTCTCTTTCCAAATTCACTGATCAGAGCGATATTGTTTATCTCTACACGTTGGTTTTACGTGAGGGTAAACTGAGTTTTTCCTCCTCTAGTGCAACTGAAGAAGAGCGCAAAACGGGTAAAGGTCTAACGTCTTTTTTTGATGTGTATGATGATGCTGACCCGGGGGTATATGATGTTTTTGAGACGAGGCAAAAGGCTTTTTTGGAGTATACCGATCAATGGGGAAGCTTTCGAAGTGTTTATATTCCAACTTATTCACTCGATGGTACTTTTTATCTTGTCGTTGCTGATGTATCCACCATTCATGTCAAAAAACTGCTCTACCAACAAATTTATCAATCTGTGGCTATCGGTTTTCTATTTTTGTTATTTTTTTACCTAATGTATTTAGCGGCAACTTTTAGGATTAAAAATATAACCCAAAGATTAGATAACAAAGTTCGAACTCAAACATCTGAACTTTTCCAGAAAGAGAAACGGCTTAATTATGCTTTAAAGAGCGCTCAGCAGAGTTGGTTTGATCAAAACCTTATGACGAATGAGCTAGCAATTAGTGACGAAATCCCCAAACTATTAAAATATAATGTCTCGCAGTTTAAGATGGACTTGCAAACATGGAAAAAAATCATTCATCATGATGATAAATCTAAAGTACAAAACTTATTTAACGAATGCCTAAAAACGGGCGGGCCTGTCTCCGCAGAATACCGACTGCAAGCGCTGGATGGAAACTGGCTTTGGGTGCAGTCGGTCGCCGAAATAATTGAATGGAATGAAAAGAAAACGCCCTCTAGGATGGTAGGTATACATAGAGATATCACTCAACAAAAACGTAGTGATGATGTATTGCGTGCTCTCGCAGAAACAGGCGATACTGAAGAGGGAGATATTTTTAAAACTATTGTACGTCAATTAGCACTGTCTAATGATGTGCGTTATGCCTACATCGCCTGTCTTAATCCAGATGATAATAATCGAGTAGATACTATTGCTTTATGGGCAAACGGGGCAGTAGCTGATAACTTCAGCTACTCATTAACAGCAACACCTTGCGCTGCTGTTTTGGCGAGAACTGAGGATACTATTTGTTATCATCCTAATCACATACAAGATATATTTCCCGATGATCAACTGTTAGCTGAAATGGAAGCTGAAAGCTATCTCGGTGTGCCTCTGATTAATGCTGCTGGCAAATCAATCGGTATTATCTGCATTATAGATGATAAACCTATGTCAAATCACCAGCAAACTTTCGACCTTTTAAAAAGCCTGACTGTGCGGGCAAATATTGAGCTAGAGCGCAAAGAATCAAAAGAAAAACTGGAAATGATGGCACATTATGATCTACTCACCCAGTTACCAAACCGCAGCCTTTTTGCCGATCGCTTTAACCAGGCGATAGCGCACAGCAAACGTACTGACAGCATGATAGCAATTTGTTTTCTCGATTTAGATAACTTTAAACCTGTGAATGATAGCTATGGTCATGAAACAGGTGATAAATTATTGATTGAAGTCGCTAAAAGAATAAAATCTAGTATCAGGGAAGAAGACAGCGTCTCTCGCCAAGGAGGTGATGAATTCACCTTATTACTGCGCGATATTAAAACATTTAATCAATGTGAAAACATGCTGCAGCGAGTGGCTGATGCTGTGGCACAACCTTATATCATTAATGATTATACTCATAAGATAACAGCTTCAATTGGCTTCACACTTTGTCCTCTAGAAAATTCTGATTTAGGCACTTTAATTCGTCAAGCGGATCAAGCGATGTATCAGGCCAAATTATTAGGGGGAAATCAGTTTTACACCTTTAATACCCTTGATGATCAGAAAATGGCCAGCCAACAGGGACTGCTTTCAGAAATAAAACAAGCTCTGGCGAGCAGACAGTTTCAGTTGTATTATCAACCTAAAGTGAATATGAAAACGGGCCTAGTCTTTGGCGTTGAAGCGCTTATTAGATGGATCCACCCCAATAAAGGATTGATTGCTCCTCTGGATTTTCTGCCCTCTACTGCGGGTACCGATTTAGAGCTTCAAATTGGCGGATGGGTGATTAATCAAGCATTGTCGCAAATGGATATTTGGAAGAAAAATAATATTAAGCTTGAAGTCAGCATTAATATTTCATCTCATCATATCCAATCAAATGCTTTCTTTGACCAACTAAATAATGCCTTTCAAAATCACCCTGATGTAGACCCGCAATATTTGCAGTTGGAAATATTAGAAAGCAGTACCTTAGGAGATATTAATGCTATTAGCGGGATTATTAAAAACTGTCAAAATCAACTAGGTATCAGCGTTGCTTTGGATGATTTCGGTACGGGTTATTCCTCATTAACACACATGAAAAATCTGTCCGCTAACACGATTAAAATTGACCAAACATTTGTTCGTGACTTATTAGATGATCCAGATGATTACAGTATCATTGAAGGTATTATTGGCTTGGCAAAAGCATTTAATCGCGACGTCATTGCAGAGGGAGTTGAAACCGATTCTCACGGTTTAATGCTATTAATTATGGGCTGTAACCAAGCACAAGGGTATGGTATTTCTAAACCGTTACCTGCTGAAATGATTCCTACATGGCTTGGCGATTACAAGCCTAATCCCTATTGGATAGAGTATGAAAACAATAATTTCAATCCCCTTAAGGATAAAATTTTGCTACTTCAATTGACCACAGAGCATTGGTTTAACAATATTAATAGCACATTGTTGTCTACACAAGAGAGTAGTGAACAGTGCTCTGTAAAAAGTCAGCTTGGTATTTGGTTACCGCGTATAGACGAACACCAATTCAAACAAGATTGGTTGAATCAGCTTAAACAGCTACATGGTGTAATGTTTAATCTTGCTTGCGAACTAATCTCGAAACATCAGATGGGGAAGATAACACAGGCACAGACAGGCATCGATGAATTCAAAAAAACTTATCACATTTTCACTTCTCATATAAATAATTATGATTAGTAATCAGTCACAAACCGTTAATTTCAGCTTTGTAAACTGCTATGTAACTAAAGACTATTCAGCTCTATATTGTGCCTAGTTCACTAGTTTCTTCACTCTAGGGCTAAGGTATGAGTCGCGGCTTCTGATATATCGACCTAGCTACTATAAACAACTAACGCTACTAGATTAGAGGCCTGTGCCTGTCCAACCAAGAAGCCAGCTTACTTCAATATTAAAGCCAATTTAAGCTTTTAGGCTTTTAGGCTTTTAGGCTTTTAGTAACCAAGTCTTGAGCTGATTAAAAGGTTTTGGTTTGCTGTAGAAGTAACCTTGAACAAAATCACAGCCTAGGGATTTTAACGTTGCACTTTGTTTCGCAGTTTCAACATCTTCAGCTACAACCTCCATATCTAAAGCTTTTGCTAAATTCACAATGGTTTCACGAGTTATAGTGATATCTGGTGTATGGGAGGAGTTCTAAAGATGGCGTATCCTGTTGATTGATCCTGCAAGATCACAATCAACAGTAGAGGGTCCGCCATGACTAATTTTACAGCATCACCAGAAGCTCGCCTAGAAAATATTACTTCAGATCCGTTATCAGAATTACTCGGATCTGGCGCAAAGAAGCTAATTGCCCAGGCGGTTGAAGCAGAGCTGCAAGTCCTGCTTGATCAGTACAAAGATGTTCGTTTACTAGACGGTAGACAAGCTATCGTCAGAAATGGATTTTTACCTAATAGAATGTTTCAGACAGGTATCGGTGATGTTGAGGTAAAGTCTCCTAAAGTACGAGATCGCAGTGATTCTGGGGTTAAATTTAACAGTAATCTGCTACCTCCCTACCTTAAAAGAGCTAAAAGTATTCAAGAACTGATCCCTTGGCTTTACTTAAAAGGTATCTACAGGAGTCACCTACCTCATTACTTAAAGATCAGGCAAGCGGGCTACTCGCAAACATTGTGTCACGATTAAAAACTAAATGGCTGACCGCGCACAGCAGATGGCGGCAACAAGATCTTAGTAAAGGGCGTTATGTTTAGTGGTGGACTGATGGGTATGACTTGACCGATCGTCGATGCTACACATTTCTGAACTCTATTAAGTGCCACCATTTGGCAAATAAGCAGATTAATAACCTAAGCTTTTAAACCATTTCCGTACTGTAATGGCCCGTGCAGATCAGCAGGAAATTGACCTTTCACTTTAGAAAAACAAGAATGACATTTTTTATTTCGGCGTCGACATGCTCAACGGTTTTTTCAAAGACAATATCAATTTTGATGCGCCGTTCGTGTTGATGACAAACGGTTTCTGTTAAATCTTGACCATATTTATCACAGAGTGAGCGCAGCGGTGGAGACGATTTCGCCAGTACGGCTATGATAAGCAGGCTGTCTTTACTCCTTTTTTTGTTTGGTATTACTGCGTGGCTGATCTAAAGCTAAATCAGATTTATCTGTTTGAGAAGACGGTATGCTGGGTTTTTTACTTGTTTTGGTCGTTTTTTTTCTAAAAAGATAGCAAATATTAATTCGATTAGCGGCAACATACTACGCATCAGCATCTTCGTTTCGCCAGGCCTTTTCTGGTCAGTGGATAGACGATCAAAATCACTCTTGAGTTTATTAAGCTCATCACGTAGGTATGTTTTATTAATAATGGCCATTGTTTTTATGCGTTATTAGTTTTGAGATCAATATCATAGCATGGCTTTTTTCTGCTTCACTGATGACTTGTAATGCCAAAAAGGAGGTAGGACAAGCGCTTTATTACAGACGAATGTATATCGCTCTTACACATCAAATGCAGGCTTCGTAGAGTAAAACATTACGGCACTTCGAGACTGCGGATATTTTGACTGAAAAACCTATCAAAATATTTTTTGTCATAAGGGTGAGTAGTTACTTTTAACCTTTATAAAAAACACCTTAGACTAAAGTATAAAAGCTTTTTTGGCAGCGCTGTGCTAAATTCTTCAGTCTTTAAAGGGAAGATTTAGCCGTTTGCTGGGTCTGCTTCCTGAAAGAGCTAGACATTTAACATTTTTTAAACGTCAGTCACGGAGAATAAAAACAATGAGCGATAAAAAAAACCAGGAAACTGATTTATTACGTAGAAGAATTTTAACTGCCGGCGGAGCATTTGCAATGGCGGGTGCAATGCCAATGTTTTACACCCCCAATGCCTGGGCAAAAGACTTCCCTAATGACCCGAGTAAATCGGCAACCGTCACTTTGGGATTCAATATTCCACAGTCTGGAGCTTACGCAGACGAAGGCGCCGATGAACTCAGAGCTTATAAGTTGGCAGTATCACATCTGAACGGTGAGGGAGATGGTGGTTTAATGAACACCATGCAACCTTCTATGCTCAAAGGCAACGGCATTTTAGGCAAAAAAGTCGTCTATGTCACAGGTGATACCCAAACCAAATCAGATGCGGCGCGCGCCTCCGCCAAACGCATGATCGAAAAAGACAAAGTCATTATGTTTTCCGGGGGCTCTTCCTCTGGTGTGGCGATCGCCCAACAGTCATTTGCCCAAGAGGCCGGCGTTATCTTTATGGCGGGCCTGACACACTCTAACGATACCACTGGTAAAGATAAGCGCCGCTACGGATTCAGGCATTTCTTTAATGCCCACATGTCAGGATCTGCGCTAGGTCCCGTTCTGGAAAAAGAATACGGTAACGATCGCAACGCCTATCACCTAACCGCTGACTACACTTGGGGATGGACTCAGGAAGAATCGATTAAAAACACTACAGAGGCACTGGGTTGGAATACCACTAAAACCGTTAGAACGCCTGTAGGCGCGGGTGATTTTTCCCAATATATTACACCGGTACTGAACTCTGGAGCCGATGTATTAATCTTAAACCACTACGGTAAGGACATGATTAACTCGCTTACTCAGGCCGTGCAATTTGGTCTGCGAGACAAGCAAGTTAACGGTAAAGATTTTCAAATTATTGTACCGCTATTCTCAAGGTTGATGGCACAGGGCGCAGGCGATAACATCAAGGGCATCTTAGGTACTACCAACTGGAATTGGACCCTACAAGATGCAGGATCTCAAGCTTTTGTTAAGTCTTTCGGACAAGTCTATGGTTTCCCCCCTTCTCAGGCTGCTCACACTTGTTACGTGCAAACTTTACTGTATGCAGACGCCGTTGAGAGAGCTGGTACTTTCTATCCGCCAGAAGTTATCAGGGCTCTAGAGGGGCACAAGTTTGACGGTATGGGTAACGGTGCAACTGAATATCGTGCAGAAGACCATCAGTGCTTCAAAGATGTGTTAGTGGTTAAAGGTAACGAAAATTCACAATCACAGTTTGACCTGTTGGAAGTTGTGCAGCAAGTACCGCGCTCACAAGTGGAATACGATGCCAAGATCTTTGGTGGCGAGCTAGGTCCTTACAAGGGCTAAGCACTCAATTAAAGCCTCAATCTGACTGTCAGATTGAGGCTTTTTGCAATCCCTACAGCTTCATAGTTTTAGTCTTGGCGCTGCAGGTTTATATAACTTAGAGCTTGGCTAACGTCGTGCCTTTGGCTAAAAATTTTTAGCCTCATCCAAAATTTCGAGAGATAACAATAATAGTAATACTCATTGAAATAACAGTATGCAGTTAAAGCAAGTCAGAAAACCGCCACAACAGTGCCTAACCCCTAGCCCTTAAACCGCTCGCGGTACATCACAGTTTCGCCTTAAACTCTGAACCTCTCACTGAATATCTTTTGATGGCAATCACTAAACCTTCTCGAATTTAACAGTGAGTAAATAGCATTACTCGTTGGGATACTGCATTTATCGACCTGCGCGTTGCGCCGCCAACTCTACATTAGCGATGTTGTTTTATCTTATGGATGCAATACTCATACAGTTACTCAATGGTTTAGACAAAGGCGGTGCATACGCACTAATCGCCTTGGGCCTGACCTTAGCATTTGGCACCTTGGGAGTCGTCAATTTTGCTCACGGCGCGTTATTTATGCTGGGTGCATTTTGTGCGGTGACTTTTAATAAACTACTCTCCATATCCAAATCCGTAAAAGATGAGAGCATTACTTTTTTTGATGCATACAAAGAAGTACCCTATTTAGAGATTTGGTGGGGAGATACCGGCGCAGCGATTATAGACTTTGCAGTCCCGCTATCCATTCTCTTCGCCGTTCCCGTCATGCTCTTAATCGGTTGGGTATTGGAACGCGGCTTCATTCAATACTTCTATAAAAGAAATCACGCCTCACAGATTCTTTTCACTTTTGGCATGGCTATCGTCATTCAAGAGATAGTAAGACATATCTTTGGCGCCAACCCTATTCCCACCCCGGCACCGGATATAGTGTCGGGTAGTGCCGATATTGGCCAGTACTTCGGCCTTGGCGATAATGTGGTCTACCCTTGGTGGCGACTGATCTATTTAGCCTTTTCTCTGAGTGTCATCGGCGCAGTATTCGCCTTCCTAAAGTTCACTACTTTTGGCATGGTAGTAAGAGCGGGCATGCAAAATCGTGAAATGGTCGGCATGTTAGGCATCAATATAGAGCGGCGCTTTACGATTGTATTCAGTATTTCTGCCGTCGTGGCCGGTGTCGCTGGAGTTATGTACGCGCCGATCGTTCCCCCCGATTTTCACTTGGGCATGGACTTTTTAGTGCTGACTTTCGTCGTCGTCGTCGTTGGTGGCATGGGATCGCTCCCAGGGGCAGTGGCGGCGGGTTTCTTATTGGGAATACTGCAGTCTTTCGCCGCCATGAATGAGGTCAAAGCCATCATTCCAGGTATCGATCAGATTATTATCTATCTAGTCGCCGTTGTTGTGCTGTTAGTCAGGCCACGCGGTCTGATGGGTGTTAAAGGGGTCTTTGAAGATTAATATGAATAAATTAATGAAAAAAAATTGGGTCATAATGAGCCTATTCTCCGCCGTCGTATTGAGTATGCCAATCTGGATGATTCCGTTTGGCGCAGCCTATCCCGACATTCTGCAGAAGTTCGTCATCTTTGGGGTCTTTGCCATCGGTTACAACATTTTATTTGGTCTCACCGGTTACCTCTCCTTCGGGCATGCTGCATTTCTTGGGGTTGGCTCGTATACCGCGGTATGGTCATTCAAGTTACTGTCGATGAATATAATACCCGCGATTATACTGAGCGTGGTGATCTCGGGGATATTCGCCGTGGCGATGGGCTACATAGCGCTGCGCAGGTCAGGCATCTACTTTTCAATTTTAACCTTAGCTTTTGCTCAAATGTGCTACAACCTAGCCTATTCAGTGCTCACCCCTATCACCAACGGTGAAACAGGCTTGCAGTTGGCCAAGAGTGATCCGCGTATTATCGATAGACTGTTTAGTGAGGCAGGAGAAGGTCTGCCCTCGACAACGCTGTTTGGCATAGAAACTAGTGGTTACTCAGGTTTTTATATCTCGGCCGTGATTATGATCATTGTTTTCTACTTTTCACTGAGGATTTTTAACTCTTCGTTTGGTCTAAAACTCAAGGCGATCAAATCGAATCAGAACCGAATGCGCTACTTAGGCTTTAACACTAAACCCTATTTACTCACTGCTTTTGTCATTTCGGGCATGTACGCAGGTTTAGCAGGCGGGCTATTAGCGGCGACCGACCCATTGGCCGGTGCAGAGAGGATGCAGTGGACCGCTTCTGGTGAAGTGATATTAATGACTATTTTAGGCGGTGTCGGTACTTTGTTCGGTCCACTGCTCGGGGTCATCATCATCAAGTATTTCGAGAATATATTCTCGGCAGTCAGCCAAGTTGATCTACACAGTTTCTATGCATTTTTACCCGCTTGGCTAGAAAACTCTTTGGTGGCCATCTCATCGATGTTTGTTGGTGAAGGCTGGCATTTGACCTTAGGGTTACTCTTTATGTTCGTGGTGGCCTTCCTCCCAGGTGGACTCTTAGAAGGTGTCGAAATTACCTTTAAAAAGCTCCTTAGCTATTTCCAAAAAAGTACATCTAAACCAACAAAAGAAGTAGATACAGGAGCAAATCATGGCGAGTAAACCGGTATTACAAGTCAGTAATGTTCTCAAAACTTTCGGCGGTTTAAAGGCATTAAACAAGCTTAATTTGAGTATCGAAGAAGGTACGGTACACGCGATTATCGGTCCCAACGGTGCCGGAAAGTCTACTTTGCTTAATGTCTGTATAGGTCAATTGACTCCCGATACTGGAAGTGTCGAGTTTGACGGTAAAAATATTACCGGCAAAGCGCCTCATGAAATTAGCCAGCTAGGCATATCTAGGGTGTTTCAAACGCCACAGATTTTTGAAGAATTAAGCATTTTACAAAATGTAATGATCCCTGCTCTCGCCCACCTCGACGGACAATTTACGTTTAATGCCATCAAAGATCTAAACCACCGGCGCGATGTTCAAGATGAGGCGATGAGAATCATCGAGGAGATGAATCTCATCGATCAGTTGGATGACCGCGCCGGGGCGATGTCTCGCGGTAATAAAAGAAGATTGGAATTAGCCATGTGCCTAGTGCAGAAACCTAAATTACTGTTACTGGATGAACCCACTGCCGGAATGGCTAGGGCCGACACGAACCAAACTATCGAAATACTGCAAAAAATTAAGGCATCGGGTATGACTAAAGTGATTATAGAGCACGATATGAACGTGGTGTTTTCACTCGCTGATCGCGTTTCTGTGCTGGCCCAAGGCACCATCATCGCTGAGGGCACGCCACAGGAAATGCGTGAAAGTGAAATCGTCAAGGAAGCCTATTTGGGCGGAGCTAAAATATGAGCACAGCATCGATGGCACCTGTCATACAACCGGTTACCAACAAAGGTGGCTCTCCAGCCTTCTTCTCTGTGTGGGAGATGAACAGCTACTACGGTGAAAGCTATGTAGTGCAAGGTGTGAGCTTTGAAGTAAGGGAGGGAGAGATACTGGCCCTATTAGGTAGAAATGGGGCGGGTAAAACCTCTATCTTGCGCACGATAGCCAGAGCTTCTAGCCCGTTGCTCAGCAGTGGCGAAATTTGGCTTGACCACCAGCCAATCCACAAGATGAAATCCTACCAAGCGGCGCAACAAGGGGTGGCACTAGTACCCGAAGATCGCTGTATTATCCCCGGATTAACGGTAGCAGAGAATATACAATTGGCGCAGATCTCAGAACCTATTGGCTGGTCAATAGAGCGCATTTATAAGCATTTTCCTCGCCTAGGAGAGCGCAGCGAGCAAGACGCCGGTACACTCTCAGGGGGTGAGCAACAAATGTTAGCCGTCGCCCGCGCACTGGCTCGCGATATCAAACTGTTACTCTTAGATGAGCCCTACGAAGGACTGGCTCCGGTGATAGTAAAAGAGATTGAGAATATTTTAAACGAGATAAAAGAACTCGGAATCACTACTATTATCGTCGAACAAAATGCCATTGCCGCGCTTCGATTGGCAGACCGCGCTATAATAATAGATACGGGAGAAGTTGTCTTTGATGGCTCTGCACAGCAAGTATTAGACGATAAAGACCTAATGCATAAATATTTAGCAATCTAAATCGTACTCAGCAAGCACTGTGTGAAAAACTTTGGTTAAATATAAAGTCGAGTATTAAGCCGCCAATGGCAGAGGATCATAGCGGCTGGACTATAGTTATCTCGACAGTGTTTTTCACAGTGAATCTGAGCTAAAAAACAGCAATTGATTAGTGGCTGTGGAAAAACCAAGCCGTAAAGTCAATTGCTACTAGACCTAAGAGAGCAGCTAAAAGCCTGCTAAACCGAGGGGTTTAATTGTTGTTTATGGTTAGACAAGGGCAGGAATCAATACCTATCTTCGACTCGCATGCTGTTGATTAGAGCACTATTTAATCAGTACCGGATTAACCATTTTAGCGAAAACCTGAGACTTCGCACAAGCCACCTTAACTCGACAAATACTCATCCCTCCAACCTCTAGATACCACGCTAGAAGCCATCAAAGATCGAGTTTCTGTGCGTGAAACCTAATCCTTCAAGTATAGATGGAGTCGAATGTCCAAATTTCTCACGGGCAGTGACCGCTTTAATTTTAGCGTTACTAGGTCGTATTCAATAGTGATCGGTACGCGTTACACAATGGCTACTGGCGTGCCTCCCATCAACCGAGAAAGCATATGAATCGCTACTAATATCAACTTTATCATTGGCCACACGGCTATGTTGGTTACGTAACGGTACCATTGATTTTATCTGTGCAGCTTCGATCCCGGTATTTTGTAATGGCTCAGTCCAGACACTGGACATTTTTCTTTAAAAACATGTGTTAAGAAAGCTTTAATATAGCTACAGTCATCAATCCCAGTTAAGCCATCAACAGCTGCCAGAATAATCAGCTCTCTGGCTTTACTGTCTAAAAATATTCAACCCTCTTTACATTTATAAAAATACGAGAGCATATTATTGCCTAAAGAATCTCTAGCAGATGATTCATTAAGCGCCGCGCGCCCACTGTAATCCAACGCAAAAGGTATCTAGGCTAAGTTAGTTACTATTTCAGCTATGCGCTAGATTGGTCCAAATTGACGCGAGGGCTGTCATAGAGGCCCGAACAAAAAAGCACGCGAGGCCATGATGCTCAGTTCGACATTAGCGGGGATAGCTTTCTCCAATGCATCCGTGGCCTTAGTGCACGATTTGAGCCGCAGAAGGTGATCATTTTGGTCCGCAGAATGCACATGTACCTCAGGGCTTATCTAATGCGATGCTGTTGCCCGCTGTTACCAAATTTTCAATCCCCATGCCGTTTCGCGCTACACTAATTGTGCCAGAGCAATGGCAGTGGCCAGTGCACAAGACAGTAATAATAGCGCTAATAAAAAACTATTAATTGAACTCTGCGCACTAAAATCACAAGTACCCACCTTAGAGCAGTTTGGCTGCTGATAAACAACAGTTCATGGCGTTACTACCCACTATGGCGAAACAGGCACTGGATTCTGGATCCCCGCCAATAATCCGATAGAACCTAGCGCTGCTGAAATAATTTCTATCTATCGCTCAATCTGGTAACCCTATTTAAATTAATTGATTTGACAATCGATATTACTATGGAGTAAAAATGCAAACACAAGGCCATCAGACCTTTACACTGAGCAGCGAGCGAAGCTAATACAAGGCATAAAAAAGCGAGTTGCAATTGCTCAGACGCTAGGAGGACCTTTAACGCTGCAAAGACCGCTTTTGGGCATTGAGAGTGTGAAGTAAAACGGTGATATTGCAGAACATATAAAGTGGAAAAAAGTAAAAATATTGGCCCAAACATTGATGCTGGGAGAACCTTTCAGACATTGAGTGTCGTTAGCGGCATAGCGCCTTTTAACTTCCCTGAAATGGTGCTGCTGTGAATGTATCCTATGACGATAAAGTGGCACTAAAAACACCCCATGGATAACACAGTCAATTACTCGGTGCCTAACCGACCAGCACTGCAAAGCTTTGAAGGGCTTTTTTAAAAAATTAAGAGTAATCATATGAGCGATAATGGTAAACAAAGAGGTTCTTCTATAGCCCGCATTTTAGGCATTATAAAGGGGGTGTTTAATTGACAAATTTCTGTGATGCCTGAAAATAGTCGAACTGGTCGAATATGAATATCCAATGCTGCGTACATAATTTATTATAGAGCGCAGAATACCTGTTTTAGTGGGTTTGAGCCATTCACGGGTCTCCACAAGAACTTGGAGTAATGGAATGACTGTAACTAACTTTTACCAACAATAGATCTTGAGCTGACATAATTAATAAACGACAGCGTACGAAATAATGAGCAACACATATGACTAAGATCACCAAGCGACTACCCCCACTGAACTGGCTACGCGCTTTTGATGTATCCGCTAAATACTTGAATTTTACTCAGGCAGCAAATGAGTTAAATCTAACCCAATCGGCGGTTAGTCAACAAGTAAAAGGGCTTGAGGCACAACTCGGCGTCTTGTTATTTAAGCGCCTTCCGAGAGGTCTTGAACTCACCGATGCCGGAAAATCATACACGCCTGTGGTACACGAGGCGATAGAGCGATTAATAGTTGCAACGGATGAGCTGTTTGCTAAAAACAACCAAAGTACTATTACTATCAGAGCCAGCTTAGTCTATTTAACCCATTGGCTAGCACCCCGTATAGCCGATTTTTATCAGCAACATCCAAATATAAAATTAAAATTTTCCAGTTACATTTGGAATGAAGCACACACGCAACATACCGACTTAGAAATACGCCATGGTTCGGGAAAATGGCCCGGTTTTTTTGCTGATCGCTTGAGTTGGGATAGTTTGACACCGGTGTGTAGCCCCGAATATTTTGCAATTTTTAGCAATAGCTCTAACCCTTTTACTCTGGATACATTGCTGCAATGTCAGTTGATCAATGTCATAGGTTACAACGAGGGCTGGGGCAACTGGTTTAATAAACTTGACTTAAAAAGCGTCAATCTTGATCGATGCATACAACTGGATAGCTTAATTCCCGCTCTGGAACTGGCCGCTCAAGGTCAAGGAGTGGCTCTGGGCCGAACCTGCCTAATAGAACAGTTAATTAAAAGTAAGCGACTGATGGTGCCACTTGTGGAAAAAGTCACTACTGACGAAGCTTTTTATCTGATTGTGCCAGAAAACAAATACACCCAAACCAATGCCACCATTTTCCGGACTTGGCTACTCGATCAAGTAACACGAAGACCCTGATAAGGAGTCTTTAGATTAAGTGACAGGTGATCACAGTGAAACACCGAGGGCTTGTTGTTTGTGCTTATGAACCCAGTTATATAATATTTTATCGGTAATCCCTAAAGAAGACGCCGCTTGGGAAATTGAGTAATTTTGTTCAACGACCAAAGCAACCGCTTCTTGTTTAAATTCTGTTGGAT
>JAWUWK010000056.1:0-18207 GCA_034111875.1 Gammaproteobacteria bacterium | reverse complement strand
TGCAATTTGCCGCTGCGAATAACCTCTTTTCTTTAGCACATATATTTGGCATCGTTGCTCATAAGTCAGCTGTTGGTAATGTCTCATTATCGTTACATCTCTTGCCGGAGAAAAAGATAGAAGCTTACCTTCAGCTGGCTTTTCTTTCTACGGGATTAGATGATGCACTTCAGATTTGAATACAGGTTTTTTTACATCTGAAAAAAATCGAGTTTTAGTAGCTGATTATGCACACTGGCATTACAGTGCTCATATTGTATCCGTTGTTTTGAGTAAACATGCTAGAAAGCTAAGGTTTAGCCGCTTTATTTAGTGAATGATTATATACCATTTGAATTTTTTTTAGATTGTCCCAGATAGAGCAGTCCCTTATACCGCTTATTGTCGCCTAGAACTTCATCCACCATGGTCTGCCTTAGGCAAAGCTTTGTGTTAGCGTACTCGAGTTCATTTCTTTTACGAAAGTTAGCTATAAAAGATAAAGTCGTTTAAAGCCAGCAGCAAAGAGAACTTCGGCTTAATTTTTCGAAATTGCTGCGCTATTAGCATAATTTACGGACCCACAAATGGTCATTCACTAAGCCGGATCAATTTTCTAAAAAGAGCCTGTCCTATTTTACTATATTTTGCTCTTGCGCAACTCATAATCTGCGAAACCCGACCCACAATCTTGTTTTTATCGATGATGACTCTAATATCTGAAAATTTATTCACATTAAGTGTAAGCAGTGGATTATTTACCACTATAAAGTCATCAAAGTCATGGCGCTGCGCATGCAAGGCGGAAGTACTTAGCAAGTATCTCCGGTTATTAATTCAAAGCCAACATCTATACAGCGCTGTTCAGACGCGTAATGTGTATGATTGGGGTCGACTAAGTATTTACCCGCTTGCCAGCCCATTTCATACCTAGGCGTGCGAATTGTGGTGAGCTGAATCGGAAACGCATCCAGAAATGGCAGTGCGTTGAAGCCGGCTAGGGCGATATCCTCGGGGGTGCGAATACCATTTGAAATGCAATACATTAGGCCGCCTGCCGCTAGGTCATCATTTGCATAGTAAATAGCATCCGGCTTATCTGCCGCTGAAAGAATCTGTTCTGTAGTGCGAAGACCACCAGCTAATGATGATGGCAGTGTGCTGATTTCGGTCGATATTAAGGTTGCTCCTTCCTCATTGATTGCTTCAAGAAAACCTTCAAACCGTTTCAGTGCTCTTAAGTCTTTTCCGCCCTGACTCCCCACGTAAACGAAGCGTCGATGGCCTTTTGATAGCATGTATTCAGCGGTTTTCTTGCCCGCTGCTTTGTGCGATAAACCGAAAGCAATCGAGATGGGTGAGTTATCTATATCCATAATTTCAGCCACCCGGATTCCCGAGGCTATGATGGCTTTACGCGTCGTTTCAGAGTGTTCTATTCCGGCCAATACAATGCCCAATGGCCGCCACGACAAAAGATCTTGAACTAGCTCTTCTTCAGATTCCTGCGAATATTCTGTCACGCCAAAAACAGGTCTAAAGCCATGCTGAGTGACGGCATCTGTTATTCCGGTCAAGACATCTGTAAACACGCTATTACCCAGTGTAGGTAGAACCACGGCAACCAGCTGAGTGTTTTCAGAGCGCAATCCATGGGCTAGTTTGTTTTGAACATAACCGATCTCTTTAGCCGCCGCGGTTACTTTTAAACGAACCTCTTCTGAGACATAGCCTTTGCCACTCATCGCGCGTGAAACGGTCATTTGGCTAACACCTGCGCGCTGGGCGACATCGATCATGGTTGGCCGTGCGGTTTTTTTAATTGTCACTCTGCCGTTGTCCTTTTTTTAAAAAATTGCCTAAAAATAATCCTATGACTTGACATATGTTAACGTAACCATTAAAAATGTCTCTATGTTAACGTAAACATAAAAATAAAATCATACATAAAAAGAGAGATATACATGAAAAAACTATTACTTTGTTTATCTATTGCAGCAATCGCTTCGACAAATGCTTTTGCAGAAACCTACCGTTCTGCATGTTTTGCTCCGGCACCAGGCACTAGCACAATTCAGCAGGAGGCCAAAGAGGGCCCTTACAAGATAGCTTTTGTAAACGGCTTTGCCGGAAACGATTGGCGAATAGCGGCTATTCAAGCATCAAAAGCTTGGGCTGCTCGTCCTGAAAACGCCGCTAACATTGAAGAATTTACCGTTGTTTCAGTCGGTAATGACAGTGCCGCACAGATCGCTGCAATCGATAACTTCATTGCAGCGGGGTATGACGCCATTACATTTATCGCGGTTAACCCCACCGCATTCGAACCAGTGATTCGACGTGCACAAAGAGCCGGAACAGTGTTAGTTCCTTTTGATAACGTGCTAGATACCGACAAAATTGTGCAAATTAATGAAAGTCAATTTGAACTTGGTAGCATTAAAGCCCAGACAGTGATGGATGAGTTAGGCGGTGTTGCAAAGAAAATACTGATGGTTAACGGCTTGCCAGGTAATGCCACCGATCGCGATCGACGTCTGGGCATGATGAGTGTACTGGAGAAGGTTGAAGGTCTTGAGATAGTGCAAGTTGTTGGAAACTGGGACACTGGTACTAGCCAGAAAGTGGTAGCAGATGCGTTAGCAACACATGGCCGCTTTGATGCTGTTGTTTCACAGCATGGTTCAGCAGGCACTATCAACGCGATGCAAGCAGCAGGTCACCCGATTGTTCCTATGGGTGTCGACGGCGAAAATGGTGTTCGTATGTTGATGGCAGATCTTGGTATTCCGGGCGTGTCAGCGGCGCAGGCACCAGCAATGTCAGCCATCGCGTTAGAAGCGGCGGTTTCACTGTTGCAAGGTCATAAGCTTCCACAAACTGTCTACCTGCCAATTCCGCAAGTGAACGCGAAAGATTTGCAGGCAAACGTCAACTACTTCCCAGACCTGCCTAAATCGTTCAACACAGGGACAGGTTTCCCCGCGTGTTTCACACCGTTCACACCTCAAGAGTTGCTTGGTCAAAGCGTCGATAACACTTGATATGACTTTATGCGCAGCAGCGACTTTTACGCGTCCTGCTTGCGCAATTTAAAAAGTGGATGCCAATATGGTTATATCTTCAACACCCGTTGTTAGCCTCGTTGGTGTGAGCAAATTTTATGGTGCAACAAAAGCCCTTACTGATGTTGACTTCGCCTGTTTTGGCGGAGAGATACATGCAATTTTGGGCGAGAACGGTGCTGGAAAATCGACCTTAATAAAGTTGATTGCCGGAGTAATTCAACCTAGCGAAGGCAAGATAGAAGTCGATGGTCAAGCCTGTAAACTTGCCAGTCCGGCCATGGCGGTCTCTCGCGGTTTAGTTTGTATGTTTCAAGAACTGTCGCTGGTCGCCGATTTGTCCGTTCGAGAAAACATAATGCTCGGCGCACCGGGCACTGGCTTAGGTTGGTTAAATTCGGCTGTTATTCCTCGAGCTAAAGCCATTTTAGAGCAGATAGATGGCGGCGCAATTCGCATGAATAGGCGCGTCGCAGATCTCAGTTTAGCTGAGCGTCAGCAAGTCGAAATCGCCAAGGCATTAACCCGAAAGCCGCGATTACTGATTTTAGATGAATCGACTTCCGCGCTAAATGCGTCAGTGGTCGAAAAAGTCTTTGCGCTAATAAGAAAAGAGCGCGCGCAAGGTGTTGGTGTGTTATTTATTTCACATCGTTTCCATGAAATCGAGGCCTTAGCGGATCGCGTGTCTATTTTCCGCAATGGCCAACATGTAGAGACCTTCGATAATGGTGCCTATGACTACGGTGCCATCATTAGCAAGATGGTTGGTCAGCGTATTGATGATATATTTCCTGACAAGCCACCGATGAATCTGCAGGCTGAAGAAATTTTAAAGCTAGAAAGCTATGGCTGGTCAAATGGTTTTAATAATGTCTCTATGGTACTGCGCAAAGGCCAAATTACCGGCCTTGGTGGCTTGGATGGTCAAGGTCAGGGCGACGTTTTGTTAGGCTTATTTGGCTTGCTTAAAAACACTAGCGGCAAGGTCAGTATTGCCGGTCACAGCGCCCATATCAAACACCCAAAACGCGCAAAATCACCTGCGCTAAGCATCGCCTTAGTACCGCAAGATCGAAAAACCGAAGGCCTAGTACTAGAGCAAAGTATCGCCCGTAATTTGGAATTGGCCGCTCTCGGTGTTCCAGGTATCGATGCCGCTGACCCTTCTATATACCAACCATTCTTAGACGCGCTTGAACTTAAATGCGATAGCTTAGAACAACCGATCTCGCAGTTATCGGGCGGTAATCAACAAAAGGTGGCGTTAACTAAATGGTTAGCCCTCGGGCCTCGCTGTTTGTTACTCGCTGATCCAACGCGCGGTATCGACGTAAAAACAAAAACCCAGATATACGCTTTGTTACGTCGATTAGCTGACAGTGGCGTGGCTGTGTTGCTGTTGTCCACTGATTTTGAAGAATTGATTCACTTGTGCGACGAGACCCATATTTTTTATAACGCGCAAGTGGTTTCGCATTTAACGGGATCGGAAGTAACCGCTGAAAATATCATTGCGGCGTCACTCAATATTAAAGCTGCAGGTGAAGCCCATGGCTGATATTTGGCGTTCGAATCAACGTGAGGTGATAGCGGTTATTGTATTGTTGATCTTGTTAACTCTCTATTTTTCAACCCATCCTGCGGGCCCAACGACTTATGTGATGACGATCTGGGCGAACCAGTGCTTGATTCTAGGATTGGCAGCAGTGGCACAGTTTTTTGCGGTCATCGTGCGCGGCATAGATTTATCTGTCGGTGCCGTCATGGCGTTAACGAATTGCATTGCCTCTTACTTAGTAATCGGCTCCGGTTTGGATATGGCCGGGGGCATTTTTGTTGTCCTAGCCGTTGGCGTTGGCTGCGGTTTGGTCAATGGAATGCTGGTTGTTTTTGGGCGAATTGCGCCTATCGTCGTGACCCTGGCGACCGGCAGTCTGTTTTTAGGTCTAGCCCTCTTACTGAGGCCAACGCCGGGTGGCCAAATTGATTATGACCTTGCCGACGCGATGACACTGGACGTATTCGGCATCCCGACGGCTCTTATTGTTGCCGTGGCGGTAATAGTGCTGTTTTGGTTGCCGCTGCGCCGAACAGGTTTAGGCATGGGCTTATACGCCGTCGGGTCCTCGGAGCAAGCCGCCTTTCAGTCGGGTATTTCAGTGGCGACAATTCGTTTAGCTGCGTTTGCTCTTGGCGGTTTTTTTGCGGCTCTGGCGGGGCTGTTCTTTAGCTTCGTTACCACCACTGGTGACGCCGGAATAGGTCCCAACTTCACCTTGAACTCTATTGCGGCGGTGGTGCTTGGTGGAGTGCTACTGCGCGGTGGGGTAGGCACTTTAACCGGTGCGTTAGCCGGTGCTTTTATCCTCAAGACTATTGGTGCGTTAATGTTTTTCTCCGGTTTGCCCCCGCTGTCACAACCGCTCATTGAAGGGCTTATTCTCGCCGCTGCAATCGCGATTGGCGGCGCCGATGTGTTGCGAGTTAAAAATCGACTGGAGGTGTTTGGCCGATGAATAATTTTAAACGCTGGACGCCAGAAATCGACGTCCTTGTGCCCTATATAGCAACGCTGCTATTGATTCTTGCCGGCAGTCTTCTTTATCCGCAAATTTTGGGTCTGGGCTACCTTACGCAACAGCTGCAAATAGCCGCCTTTCTAGGCCTATTGGCTCTGGGCGCGACTATTGTCATCCTTTTAGGCCATATTGATCTTTCAGTGCCTTGGGTGCTAGGCGGCGCAGCCATTATATCCACTGCACTGGTTGGTTCTGGAAGTCCCATTTTATCAATGATAGCCATCCCGGCTGCACTCTTATTCGGTGCGTTAATCGGCGTGGTGAACGGCCTTGGTGTCGCTATTTTGCGGATCCCCTCGATGGTTTGGACGCTGGCGGTTAACTCGATGTTATTGGGTATTTCGGTGGTTTTAACCGGCGGCTTTAATCCCAAAGGTGAAGCCAGCGAGACCATGATCGCCCTTGCTACAAATCGCATTGGCGGTGTACCATTAGCGTTTTTGGTTTGGATGCTGGTAACTGCAGGGATTGTGTTGTTGCTGAAACAAACCAGTTTCGGGCGCTATCTAGCCTCAGTGGGCTACAACGAGAAGGCCACTTTCTTATCGGGAGTATCAACCCCTTCAGTTATTATAGCCGCTTTCGTAATCGCTGGCGTTTGCTCTGCAATGGGTGGGGTTTTATTAGCGGGCTATGCGAATCAAGCTTACCAATCTATGGGTGATCCTTTCTTGTTGCCTACTATTGCCGCGGTTGTTATCGGCGGAACTTCAATTCTTGGTGGGCGAGGTAGCCTCGCCGGCACTATTGGAGGTGTGCTCTTTATTACATTGCTCAACTCAATTTTATCAGTCATGCAGATATCAGACGCGTGGCGCAATATCATTTTCGGCGTCATCATTATCACTATGCTGTTGTTTCAATCTCTACGCAGAAAAGGAGCCTAATATGACGGCCTTTTATGAAAGCTTCGATCCACTGTTTGACCAGCTGGTGGACACTTCGTCGGCCCCTGAGTTACTAGCGAACGGTTTTACCTGGACCGAAGGTCCCGTTTGGCTTAATGATACATTCTATTTCAACGATATTCCCGCAAAGAGAATGCATAAGTGGCGAGAGGGAGAGGATGTATCCGTTGCCCTTGTGAACAGTGAATTCGCCAACGGTAATACCCGTGATCGAAGGGGACGAATGATTTCTTGCGAACACGGCGGACGTCGAGTAATACGTCGATTCGGGCTTGAAAATGGCTCCGTCAATGAAGTAATAGCCGATAGATATCAGGGCAAGCGACTGAACTCGCCGAATGATGTGGTTGTGCGCTCCGATGGATCCGTTTGGTTTACCGATCCTGAGTACGGTATCAACTCGGCTATCGAAGGTTACCCCGCGCAAAGCGAAATTGGTGGCTGCTATGTGTTTTGTGCCTCAGTTGATGGCGCGTTAACAGCCGTAGCTACAGATTTTGACAAACCTAACGGGCTGGCTTTTTCTCCCGATGAATCTCTGTTGTATATCGCGGACTCTGGGGCGATTCGAGGGGCCAGCTTCCCAGGTATCGACTACGCGTTAGCGCATCACATTCGAGTCTTTGATGTGGCCGGCACAACGCTCAGTAATGGTCGAGTGTTCGCTGTTATAGAACCGGGCGTGCCGGATGGTTTTCGGGTAGATCAGGCGGGCCGAATATGGACCAGTGCAATGGACGGCATTAGGTGCTTGGATATCGATGGCCAGTGCCTGGGAAAAATTCGCTTACCAAAACAGACGTCCAACCTGTGCTTTGGCGGCATTGATGGCACTGACATGTTCATTACCTCATCCGACAGTGTTTGGCGCGTTCGCACATTTATTAGAGATGCGGCGCATTGCCTTTAATTATTAGCAATTTTATCGAAGAGAAATATTCATGAAAAACGTACAAACAGTCGCCGTGATAGGCCTTGGATCTATGGGTTATGGAATCGCCCAATCTCTGCTGAGGGCAGACCACAAGACTTATGGCTTTGATATTGATCTACACACAACCCATCGTTTTCAAACAGAGGGCGGCGCCACTGGTGACTTGAGCGAGATCGCTGCAAGTCTTGATGCTGTGGTGATTGTGGTTTTGAACGCAGCGCAAACTGAAACAGTATTGTTCGGCGATAATGGCGTTGTTGCGCTGCTAAAACCGGGTACGGTTGTGATCTCTTGCGCAACAGTTGCACCAGATTTTGCTCGCGCAATGGCCACTGCTTGTGAACAGTTTGGGGTGCATTATCTCGATTCGCCAATCTCGGGTGGCGCTAAAAAAGCCGCCGATGGCGAGCTGAGTATTATGGCCTCAGGCACTTTAGAAACATTCAATGCCGCTCGGCCAGTATTGGAGGCAACAGCCGCTACGGTATTTGAACTAGGAGAAACAGCGGGGGCGGGCTCAGCGATGAAGGCCGTGAACCAGTTACTAGCTGGGGTTCATATCGCCGCCATGGCGGAAGCAATCACTTTCGGCATGACTCAAGGTGTGACGCCCGATAAATTTGTAGAGGTAATTAGCAAATGCGCGGGCACGTCTTGGATGTTAGAGAACCGTGCGCCGCATGTTGTATCAGGGGACTATACCCCACATTCCTCTGTTGATATTTGGCCAAAAGATTTGGGTATTGTGCTAGACATTGCAAAGTCATCTAAGTTTTCAGCACCACTGACGGCGACGGCGTTACAACAATTCTTGGCTGCCTCCGGCTCTGGTTTAGGGCATGAAGATGATGCGGCTGTTGCAAAGGTTTATGCCCGCAATGCCGGTTTAACTTTGCCAGGAGGCGCGTAATGTTACTCGGATGCATAGGTGACGACTTTACCGGTTCGTCGGATCTTGCCAATACGCTGTCAAAGCAAGGCATGAAAACTGTACAATATACTGGCGTTCCGTATGAGCCGGCAGCAGAGGATGTTGAAGCCGGTGTGGTGGCGCTGAAATCAAGATCCATTGATCC
Organism: Gammaproteobacteria bacterium; assembly: GCA_034111875.1. Classification (GTDB taxonomy): domain Bacteria; phylum Pseudomonadota; class Gammaproteobacteria; order Pseudomonadales; family Balneatricaceae; genus Rs1. The sequence continues at coordinate 9,663 of JAWUWK010000056.1, read as the reverse complement.
TGATGAGGCTGTGCGTCAATCGCTTTTGGCGTTGGCTTGGTTAAAGGAACAGGGATGTGAGCAGATATTTTTTAAATATTGCTCGACATTTGATTCAACATCTCAAGGTAATATTGGCCCAGTAATAGATGCATTAGCACAAGCGTTAGAAGCCCATAAGGTTATCGTTTGCCCTGCATTTCCCGGTACCGGACGCTCTATTTATCAAGGTCATTTATTTGTTAAAGACGTTTTGTTGAATGAAAGCGGCATGCAAAACCACCCCCTGACACCAATGACCGACCCAGACATTCGTCGCTGGTTAGCAAAGCAAACTAGAAACAAAGTCGGGCATGTGGCAGCTGATTCTGTTTTGTCAGGTGCTCAGAAAATTAAAGACGCTTTACAGACGCAACATGATAGCGGTAAGCGACTGATTGTCGTCGATGCCTTAACAGATGCAGATCTTCTTGAAATTGGCATTGCGGTTGAAGATTTGCCTCTTATTACCGGTGGTTCGGGTGTGGCGCTAGGCTTGCCAGCGAACTTTTCGAAAAAGGGAAAAATCGCAGTTAAACAAGCGTCTTGGCATGGCGAATCTGGAAAATGTGTCGTTTTATCAGGTTCATGCTCAAATGCAACTCGGGCTCAGGTTGCCTTGCACAGTGAAACAAATCCCTTTTTTGAGATAGATGCCAGCCAAGTTATCAATGGCCAATTGGATGCATCGACGGTTGTTCAGTGGGCGCTTAATACCCAAGGTATTCCGTTAATCTTCAGCTCTGCTGACCCTGATGCCGTGACTAAGATTCAAGAGCGCTTTGGACGTGAGCAGTCGGCCGCTGCATTAGAAGATTTTTTTGCTGAACTAGCACGCCAATTTGTGCAATCAGGTGTGACTAAAATTTTAACCGCCGGAGGTGAAACATCCGGTGCAGTGGTTGAAGGCTTAAAATTAAGCACGCTTGAGATTGGTCCACAAATTGATCCCGGTGTGCCGGCATTAAGAGCAGGTGAGTCTTTAGTGATTGCGCTTAAATCAGGCAACTTTGGTGCGCCAGATTATTTTGTCAAAGCCGCCGCCGTGCTTGGGGGTAAACAATGACAGAGTCTAATCTAAGAGAATTAATCTGTACATTGTCTAAGTCGATGTTTGACAGAGGATTAACGGGTGGATCCACCGGTAATATTTCTGCAAGAACTGAGGACGGGGGTTTACTTGTATCACCAACAGGCAGTAGTTTTGGTCGTTTAGACCCCGCTCGGCTCTCTCGATTCGATAGCAAAGGTAAGTTAGTAGGTGGTGACAAACCCACCAAAGAAATGCCGTTGCACTCCGCTTTTTACGATACTCGAAGCCAAGCGGGGGCCGTCGTGCATTTGCACTCTTGTCATGCGGTGGCCTTATCGATGATGCCAGATGTTGATGAGGATAATTTTCTTCCACCGTTAACCCCTTACGCCATTATGAAATTAGGCAAAGTGAAGTTGTTGCCATTTTTTCTCCCTGGCGACCCTGGAATGGGGGCTGCAGTTCGAGGGCTTGCGGGTAAGCGAAGCGCCGTTATGTTGGCTAACCACGGTCCTGTCGTGGCGGCTAAAGATGTTGAAGCCGCCTGCAATGCGATTGAAGAATTAGAAGATACTGCTAGGTTGGCCATGATGATGCGCGGCTTTAACCCGCGCACATTATCAAGATCACAAATTAACGATACAGTGACGCAATTTGATGTGGAGTGGGATGTATGACGCAGTTTTCTGCTAATCTTGGTTTTTTATGGAATGAGCTGCCATTACCCGCGGCTATTCATGCGGCAAAAGCCGCTGGTTTTGACGCTGTAGAATGTCACTGGCCATATGACGTGCCCGCTAGAGAAGTTAAACAAGCCTTAAATGAAACGGGTTTGAATATGTTAGGGCTGAACACTCGACGCGGTAATGTTGAGCAAGGTGAAAATGGTCTGACAGCCCTGCCTGACAAAGTGGCACAAGCCCGCGCTGCTATTGATGAAGCAGTCGTTTATGCCAACGAAATTAATGCCAGTTGTATTCATGTTATGGCGGGGTTCTCACAGGGGCCAATAGCCCATCAAACATTTGTCAGTAACCTTAATTACGCTTGTGAAGCCACTGCAAAGCTCGGCATTAAAGTTTTAATTGAGCCGCTTAACCCATACGATGCGCCTGGCTATTTTCTAGCCACTACAGATCAAGCACACGACATTATTAAGCAAGTGGCGGCTGACAACCTCGCGCTCATGTTCGATTGTTACCACGTTCAGCTGATCGAGGGAGATCTAAGCCATCGCCTGACAAAGTTGATGCCGATCATTGGGCACATTCAATTTGCTTCAGTGCCTGATCGAGGTGCCCCAGACCACGGAGAAATACATTTTCCTTTTATCTTTGAGTTGATTTCACAGCTTGGGTATACAAGGCCACTTGGCGCTGAGTACAAACCCACACGACCCACAATAGAAACCTTGCAATGGCTTTCAAAAGTGTCTCAGTAGAGGGGTCTGTGTAAGGCTCGCCAAGATGAGGTAAAAGCTAAAACCTAGACACTAACAGTTTATCGCCACTGTCGTTAGTTAACACTAAATATTGACTAGCGGCTAAATAAACCTTTAGTTATGGTAATACCTGTCATCAAATCTGCGCCGGTAAATGTTGTGGTTGGCTTCATTTTAATCACTTTTAGCAGCATGTAGCAAAGACCCAAAAATGCTAACCTATAGTTCAATAAGAAAGGTGTTATTAGCGTTTTAGCTCTATTGTCAGCTAGAAAAAACACATACATTGTCTATCGTTTAAAGTGCCTATTTAAATGAAGTGTGAGCGGGGACTTGCAAGATTAAAACCCGGTGACATCAGCTTGATTGAAAAATCAAAAATATTGCTAAGAAAGTCCCCTCAATAAGCGCTTAATAACGAGAGATAAAGCGCTTATATTGGCTGCTAAATAGCAAATATTCGTAAAAATAGACCTCTCTTAGTATTTTCAGTATTTGTAAATCACAAAATCGGCACTTCTCATGTCATAGTCGAAAGGGACAATTGAGAGCAAGCCTGAGTGTATCGTTATAATGGGCATTATTCATATTCATAAACGCGTCCAAATTCAGGGGCAATGAAGTTGTTTAGGTCTATTTTAGATTTAATTAAAGCGGCTTGTAAATCTGCTATCGGCGCGAGTTTCGGCTCATCGGTTAGATTTTCAAAAGTAGCAAAGTGAACCCCAAACGCTTTTTTAAGTTTTAAATCATTAAATATTTTTACTGATTCTTCAGGGTTAACATGGGCATTTTTCATGAAATCTCGTGGGGCATAAGCGCCAATTGGGATCAAGCCAACATCCATGGGGCCATATTTATCATGAATCATCTTAAAGACTTTGCCATAACCTGTATCGCCAGCAAAAAAGATCTTTTTTATAGCATCGATATAAAATCCGCCCCAAAGCGTTTTTCTCTTATCAAATGGCCCACGTGCTGACCAATGTTGCACCGGAGTGAAGTGTATCGGTAGTCCTTTAAATTGATACTCATCCCACCAATCGAGTTCATAAACATGCTGAATGCCTTGTGACGTTAAAAGTTGGCGGTTTCCAAGGCCCACCAGAAAATCGGGGGAAAATTTGTCATCTAACCTCTTAAGCGTTTTTAAATCTAAGTGATCATAGTGATTATGGCTAATGAGAACTAAGTCAATAGGGGGTAGATCTTGAAATTTAATAGCGGGTTGTATCACTCTTTTAGGGCCCGCCCAAGAGACAAAGGATGATCGTTGTGAGTAATGAGGATCCGTTAAAATATTAATATTGTTTACTTGAATTAACACAGTCGAGTGACCAATTATAGTTACTTTTAGCTTATTCGAGCGCTCAAATTTGGGCTTAAAAAACACTTGGTCTTTTACTTGTTGCCACACAGGAACATCACGCTCAAACCGCCATTTAAATAGCGATAAAAGGCTGTTATCTTCAAAGGGTTCAATATTATTAAAGCGAGAGCCATCGTAGGGGGCTTTAATGTCTGATCGATCTTTCAAGATCTCAATTTCTGAGCAGCTAATAGAGAGTAGAGTTAACAGTATTATTAAAAGATATTTCAATTTAAAATCCTATGGTGAAAATATATCTACAAAGTCGTTACATTAATCTACAAAGTCATCTTTTATAACAACTAGCAACGCCTACAATGTTTAGAACTAGGATCATAATCAGTCTCTGGTACATTTGTAAATCCTTTTATATCAAACTGCTAGACTTTAAATTAAATTATTGGCTGTTCGACACATCCATTGCACCGCTGATAAGCGATGATCCTGATGATAAAAATATCGCCTTATTATTCATTACATTTGTAAATTCCTTTACATCAACCCCTGCGCAATTCTGAAAATAGACGGCCGTTGACTTTTCTACTTAGCAAGCCCTATAAAACGCTGATTGTGGCTCCTAGTTAAGCTTTTTTGTAGGCGTTTTTTAAATACTCTTCAATGGACAGGCAATAGTGGCTAATTGTAGCGGTGTATAGTTATAAGCTAGTTTTACCCCGTATTATTTTTTAATGATATCTTGATACAGTTTATCCAGTGCCATTTCAATAGAGAGACCCTCGTCTTGGGCGCAATAGATTTCGATGGTACGCATAACAAATTTAATGTTTTGTTTATGTTCTAAGCAGAAGTCTTTGCATTTTGCTGCTAGATTCTTTTCAACAATGTTACGGGCCCGTTGTTGATTGAAAGCGTTAATGGCGGTATCAAAACAGTTGTTATGCTCAGTAAAAAGCGTCATCAGTTTAGCTTTTGGAATTCGATAGGCTTTGCTTGCATATTCTAGTGCATCCCGAAAGCGGTCGAATCTCTCTTCGAAGATCATGAATACTGTGTTTTCAACAAAATGAGCCCTGTGCTTCACGCCATCAGCTTCATAGTTAAACCCTGCAAACTGGACGCGATCAGAGGCTTCTTTACCCAACAGCATACCGGCATTAACACTATGTTTTAATTGGTAATCTAACGCCTTAATCTCATCGGTATTCCATACATTATAGATGTGAATGGCTCTTTCATATTTACGCGCTAAACAGCGCTTTGCTATTTTTATCCTTTGTTCTAATAAAGCACTGTTATCATTTTTTAAAAAGAAATAGCACTCGCGACAAGCTGGCACTTGGTAGAAGTCAGCTTCTTCACGGGTTTTTAGATAAAACTCGGCATATTTTAATGGTGGACTTAGGTCGTATTCGGTGGCAATACAACCGCAGTAAAAGCAGGTGTTAAAATATTTTGCATCCACTGCGCTCATATGACGATAGAGATCTGTTTTATGGGGCATAATAAGTGGGCTTAATCCATTGCTGCAGTTATGTGTATTTCAGCAGCGAGTGTTAGGGGATATGGCTAACCCAGCACAAGTTAAAGCTACAACCACTGCCTAGCTTGTCCAACACCCCAATTATAATCAATACGCTGGAGAGGAAGCCAGTTATTAACAATTATAGGGGCAGGTCTCTCACAAGGTGAACACTTAGGCTAATACTATATATAGGTGAAGGTCTGAATATTTAAGGGCAGTTTCGACTGCGTCAAGTTCACTTCTTGTAACGACCATTGTTTATCAATAATAAAGCGGTTAACGCGTTAATCAAAGAAATTCCGGCCTCTATTGCCTAACGCTCATTCGATTCGATTCATCCTGCTGCCTCCACTTCAATAATTTAATTCAAAGCTTGCAGGCAAGACAAGGGTGGATTATGGCTTTGTCGATGGCTTGATAATGGGCTAATTATTCTCTGTTAAATGGCTAATGCTTGGGAAAATTAACTAACAATAGAGTGTGTTGTGGTTTTAAAAAATGGATATTCTTTTTAATTTTTTGTTAACAGGGGGTTGTCTTTATATTTCGTCAATCTTGCGCTGGCGACAGGGTTTCTTTTATTTCATCACTAGTGAAGCCTTTTCGTGATAAATAAGCATAGGCTTTTGATTTTTCTTTATAATCAGATAAGTCGTAGTTTTTCTTAGCTAATTGATCACGACAGCTCTGATAAAAATCTATATCACCTGCGAGGCTTAGTTGGTATAGCGTTTCTTCGAATTTCGTAACATCTATCAGGCGTTGCTTTAATTCACGAAGAATGAGGGTTTGTCCTTTTCCTTTTCGATATAGCTTCATTATTTCAATTGTTAAATCTGCTTTTTCAGCTTTGATTTCTATTTTCGTTCGTAATAAATCATGTGCAGGATGTTGCGATAAAGCTTGATCTATTTCTTGGCGAGAAAACCCTCGGTTTGTCATTTGAGAGTAAATTTTTTCTTTGCTAATACCATCAAAGACTGGATAGCGTTGGAGTAGTTGTCTGCTCGCCATTGCATTGAAATTAATATTCCCCTGTTCAATGACTTGCTCGAGTGCTGTTTCAATATCACAGAGTAAAATACCACGCATTCTCAATTTTCGTTGTATCGCTGCTCTGCCTATTTCGCTGTTACATGCAGACTCGCAATAATCTATCGCAAATTCTAAATCACTTTTTAAATAACTATTGCCGATGAGTTGTGCAAGTACCTTTTCTATCCACTCAATATTATCTGTTTTACGGGCTAATTTGATACGTATTTCACCAGTTGTAAAGTCTTGTTGGCTCAGATGCCAATAAGCGCTATTGAATACGTTCTCGATGCTTTTGGCTTGTTTAAGTGGTGGGCGTTGCATAGGCAAGATCTTAATTTGATTGTTAGCAGGGCTAGTTTAGCAGAACTCTAAGTGTATTAAAAAGTTGCAATAATGTTAGGTAAAGAAAACTGCTCAAAGGCGAATAAAACGTAACAGCCATAAGTTCTTCTTTGCCGATGACAGTATGGCACAGGCTCTTTTTATCTTTTTTATCACTGCATATTTTTTATAACCATCTGATATGTATGGTGTTAGTGTATAAAGAAGATTAAATTTTAACGGTTGTTAAATAGCCAGCTACGAAGCCATCCATACCGGCGCTAAGCAGCAATTTGTTGAAGAAATAGCTGGTAGGCTAATTTAAAAGACTTTTGGGGGATGAGGATCAGAAGATTTAAGGCCAGTTTCGACTGCGTTGAACTCCTTTTTTTTAGAAAATTGCTTATCAACAATAAAGGCGTATAAAGCGCGAATCACAGAAAATTCGCCCTCTATTGCCTAACGCTCATTCGCTCTCGCATCATCCTGCTGTTCCACTTCAATAATTTAAATCAAAGCTCCGCCGACAATAAAAAGGGGGATTTTGACTTTGTCGATGGTTTGGAGTTGGTTAATTATTCTCTATTAAATGGGTATTACTGGGAGAAATTAACTAACAATAGAGTGTGTTGTGGTTTTAAAAAGTGGATGTTCTTTTTGGATTAGATTGATGGTTATTTACCTTGATACAATACACCGCAAGTGCAAGTCTCCATTAGTTCTATGCCAGTTAAGGTCGGCAATTCACTGTTTAACTTATCCCATACCCAAATGGCTATTACTTCAGCGGTAGGGTTTTCAAGACCTTCTATAGCATTTAAATAATGGTGATCTAGTTGCTCGAGAATGGGTGAAAATATTTTTTTTACGTCGGAAAAATCAATAAACCAGCCTAATGTAGGGTCAATGTCTCCAGACAGGTGAATCCTTATTCGATAAGAGTGACCATGGAGGCGACCGCACTTGTGGCCATCGGGCACATTAGGTAATTTATGCGCTGCCTCAAACGTAAATTCTTTGTATATACTGACAGACATGTTGCTACCTTTGAGTGATTAATTAACAAAATCGGCAATTTTACACTATTTTTTACTGACCAGCTAGTGAGTGTGAATTTGACAAATGGGAATTGTGCTGTCTAAAATGCTCCACTAAGAACAGCTAAAATGTTTGAATTGGCTTTCAAAAACTGGCTCTAGTCGTTATAACTTTGCTAAACCAGCAAAATGTAGTGATAGAAAAAGCTTTCAATACCGCACTGGATGCTGCAGGCAACTAAACTGTTGGTCAATATGCTCTAGTGATCGATTGTGGACTAGAGATCTTTCTGCAGGCAAGTTGTTATCAGTTAAATCCATTCGCTGGCTATCCAAGACACGAAAAGTTCTGGATTTTTGATAAGAAATTTACTGTATCTTGATTGTATCTAGAGTAGATATCACGTATAAAAACGCTTTAAGTCAACCCTGTGTAAATGCTGATGATCAACTTACCACTGAATGAAATTTTTGAATCAATTCAAGGCGAAGGCTCCTTCACGGGCGCGCCCTCTATCTTTGTAAGATTACAGGGATGTCCCGTTGGTTGTGCCTGGTGCGATACTAAGCACAGTTGGTATCTAGCTTCAGAAAATAAAACGGATTTTGCTACTGTGGTGGCTAAAGGTAGTGATGGTGACAGTTGGTGTGATAGCCAGGTTGATGAGCTAATTCCCCATTTGCTAACTTACCGAGCGCGTCATGTTGTAATCAGTGGCGGAGAGCCTTGTTTGTACGATTTGGTAGAGTTCACTCGCCAATTATTGAGCAATGGTTTTAGCTGCCAAATTGAAACCTCCGGTACCTTCGAGGTGCTGGTTAGTGAGGGCACCTATGTTACTGTTTCACCTAAGATAGGTATGAAAGGTGGCTTTGAGGTTTTGGATCAGGCACTACTGCGCTCTAACGAGATTAAACATCCTGTGGCTTTAATGCGTCATATAAATGAATTAGATCAGCTGCTGGCACGTTTGACTGCCGAGCAGTTGGCGACTAAAAGAATATACTTACAGCCTATTAGCCAGCAGAAACGGGCAACTCAACTGGCGATTGATATGTGTATCGAGCGCAATTGGTGGCTATCGGTCCAAACCCATAAATATTTGGCAATACAATAAAGCTTGGCCATGAAGATGCGCGGCTTGAACCCTCGCGCATTATCAAGATCACAAATTAACGATATAGTGACACAATTTTATGTGCAGCGGGATGTATGACGCCGTTTTTTGCCAATCTCGGTTTTTTATGGAACGAGCTGGCATTACCTGCGGCTATTCATGCGGCAACATGCGCTGGCTTTGACACTGTCGAATGTGACTGGCCATAGACGTGCCAGCTAAAGAAGTTAAACAAGCCTTAAATTAAACGGGTTTGAATATGTTAGGGCTGAACACTCAACGCGCTATTGTTGAGCAAGGTGAAAATGGTCTGACACCCCGCCTGAGAGAGGGCAAAGTGGCCCTGCCCGCGCTGCTATTGATCAAGCAGTCGTTTATGAGTGCCAATTGTATTCATGTTATGGGTGTTTTCACAGCGGTCAATAGCCCATCAAACATTCGTCAGTAACCTGAATTACGCTTGTGAAGCCACTGCAGAGCTCGGCATTAAAATTTTAATTGAACCGCTTAACCCATACGATGCGCCGGGCTATTTTCAAACCACTACAGATCAAGCACGCGACACTATTAAGCAAGTGGCGGCTGACAACCTCGCGCTCTTGTTCGACTGTTACCACGTTCAGCTGATCGAGGCAGATCTGAGTCATAGCCTGATTAAATTGATGCCGATCATCGGGCACCTTCAATTTTCTTGAGTGCCTGATCGAGGTGCGCGAGACCAGGGCGAACTACATTTCCCCTTTATCTTTGAGTTGATTTCACCGCTTGGGTATACCGCGCCACTTGGCCCTGAGTAAAAACCCAC
>JAWUWK010000055.1:0-55632 GCA_034111875.1 Gammaproteobacteria bacterium | reverse complement strand
ATCAGTCAATTACCCACTGAACAATGGTATGAAATGATAGGAGATAACACGCTGGCAGACGCCATCTTAGATCGAATAATGCATAACGCACATCGTATAAAATTGAGAGGAGAATCCATGCGAAAAAAATTAAATACCTTGACCCATGATGAACACTTGAGTTAAAAAACAGAAAGGCCAATGCATTGGATGATTAGGTGTTCACATTAAACCGGAATCAGTGTTCACCTTCGCCGGAATACGCACCAGGCCACGATGATTTTCCATCTATATTTTTATTGTCGCTATCATCTAAAATTGAGCAGTTTTTATCAGTCTGTTCGAAAATCTCTCATAGATTTCTTATTGGACATCAATTGGTTGAACAACTTACTCATTGGGTCCACTTAAACAAACTGACCCGCAGTAAGCGACTTTTCAAACGCATTGCACAGGCAGAATATTAGGCAGTTTACAGATGGCGCTGCTCGCGCTGAGTATGCGCGGCACATAAACCTTAGTTTAATATCTGCATCAATGACTCACTCATTCGTAGTTAAAAGAGGAGGGCTGAGTTAAGCATTACGATAATTTAGTCCGTATCCGAGTGGGTATTGAAAGCCCCTCAAATATCATTATTGCAGATTTAAGCCTGGCATTAGCCACGTAAAAAGTTTTGGTCAGGGTATTTTATATTATAAAACTGATTATTTTTCATGAAATTTTTATAAACAAGCAAACTATTAACTCCAAGTTAATATTTTACTACATAGAATAGATAACGTTATCATTCACACAATTATTCATGTCTGATATCTTTCGACTTGCATTGTTAAGTTAAGAGACAGTTATACCTACTTTTCACAGTCAGTAAATTAGATTTGCCGGTTGTGCAAACTAGTATTAGAGGGCTTACAGAATGGACCAAAAATTACCGCAAATTGAGTTGATTTCATCAACGGCTCAAGGCAGCGTATCATCATTTCCTTTTTCACAGGCATCTGATCCAAGTGTGCTTGTGCATGCGACCATAAATCTTCTAGGCATTGAAGTTAATACGATTGATGTTGCACTGTTAGTCCTTTGCCCTGTTTTTGCGGCACTAGGTGTAATGGTCGCATCACTGATAAGTTCAGCTCCTAAAAATCTAGTTAACAATATATATCAGCGGGCTTTTAACGGTATCTGTGCCAATATTTTCATTGGAGTAGTGGTAGGTATTGTCGTCTCTTTATTTTTTATCGGCGCTATCAATAATGACATTACCTCTTTAGCGAGAGTCTTAGTGCTAACGGTTTTTCTCGGCTATAAGGCGCCACTTTTTTGGAGTACTAAGAGAAAGCAAGTAGAGTTAGTGCCTGCGACTGCTATACCCAAAGTGAAAACAGTTGCCAATAAAATAAGTTCACAGCAAGATGCCCTCAAGAAAGAGGAAATTAAACGCGCTCGATTGGAACTTGCTGTAAAAGGTTAATTGTCATCTGCTCCAAATAATGCTGTTAGATAACCGCTTATGTGCTGTTAAAAATTGTTTATGATACACGGCCATCAGTGTTTTGTTTGCGTGGCTATCCATGTTACTTTGCATACTGTAATAGTGGGGATTAACTTTTTTATAAATAGCGTTTATTGAATAGATATGATGAAACTCTTTCGGGTTCAAGTGACTATGTTAACTTTCATCAGTCTTTTGGGCGGCGTGGTTATCTACGAACTCTTCGGCAATTTATCTGGCTTGGATGCCATAGGGATTGCAGGAATGTTAACAGGTTTTTTTATTGGCCTGTTTAGCGGCAAAAATTTAGGCATGTTTTCAATTTTCCCCAGTTTTGTAGCTGCACTTTGCGCGAGTCTACTTTTTGTTGTTTTAGCTTTCTTTTCTATGCATACCACTGACCCTGTAATGATAGTACTAGGGCAGTTTGCGATAGGCTTTTGCTTATTATCTGGCAATATTATCGGCTGCCAATGGGGTAAACATTTGTTAATTCGAGACCAAGACTTAGAGCAACTTCGCGCTGTATTTGGTGAACGCAGAGGGTCTATTAAAAGTAGTCTGAAAGAAGGTCGCAGAGAAGAAGATTAATACAACTATTTGAAAAGTTACTGCGGATTTTGGCTAATAGCCCAGATTAACCAGTAGTAACTCTTAGACCTCATAAAATGTTTCTTGGTTTGTTGATTATATCTCATGACTGACTTTTCCTCCTTGCATTAAACCCTTCAGCCTATCGGCCTGTTTTAACTGCGTTCTACTGTTATAATCCACAGCGTAAAATACTCATTTACGTTTTAGTCATCATCTACAAAAAATACAACATAATACTTCCGAAAAATATTAATTCATTCGTACTATTTAAGAGGTGGTAATGAAATACCAAAAGTTAACAAATACAGATTTAGAAGTAAGTCGCATCTGTTTAGGTACTATGACTTTCGGCAAGCAAAATACCCAACAGCAAGCGTTCGAACAATTAGATTTTGCCCTTGGCCAAGGTGTAAACTTTATCGATACCGCGGAGTTGTACCCTGTGCCAACGCATGCTGATACTCGCTGTTTAACCGAAGAGTATATCGGTAATTGGATAGAGCAAAGGGGTAACCGTGATAAGTTAATTATAGCCACGAAAGTCTGCGGTCCAGCGAAGATGGTAGAGTATTTACGGCCTAATATTGCCTTAGATGAAGTTAATATACGCACTGCTGTTGAAGGCAGTTTAAAAAGACTAAAAACAGATTATATTGATTTGTATCAGTTACATTGGCCCGACAGACAGACTAATTTCTTTGGTCAATTAGGCTATGAACATGATCTGTCAAATGACGGCACACCAATATTAGAAACTTTAAGGGTTCTCAAGCAATTAGTTGACGAAGGTAAGGTGCGCTATGTCGGGGTCTCTAATGAATCGCCTTGGGGGGTGATGAGCTTCTTGCAACTGGCCAAAGAATTTGATTTGCCGAGGATCGCCTCAGTGCAAAATGCTTATTCACTGTTAAATCGCACCACAGAGATAGCCTTGGCAGAAGTATTGTATCGGGAAAATGTGCACATGTTACCTTACTCCCCTTTAGGTTTTGGGGCATTAACCGGCAAGTATTTAAAGGGTGAATTACCGAAAAATTCAAGGTTGGATTTGTTCCCAAATTTTTCACGCTATCAAACACCTCATGGTATTACAGCGACAACTCAATATGTTGAATTAGCTAGAAGTAGAGAGATAGATCCGGCACAAATGGCTATTGCTTATGTCGCTAACAAAGCGTTTGTAGGCTCAACCATTATAGGTGCAACAAACCGAGAACAACTGGATAATGCTATCTCAGCAATCGACCTGCACTTGGATGAAGATGTTTTGGCCTCCATTGAGGCCATTCACAATGCTTGTCATAACCCCTGTCCATAAAAGTGGAATTAACATGAATTGGATGTTGCTGTTTTTTGCCGTCATAGCGGGTGCGATGTTGCCCGTACAAGGACTGCTAAATGCACGTTTAGGGGCAGTAATGGTCCATCCAATGCAAGCCACTTTGGTTAATTACATCGGTGGCACTATTGCTTGCGTCGTATTTTTGTTGATAGCCCAAGCCAGTCTCCCTGACTATAAGCGACTGGCAAGCATTGACTGGTATTTGTATTTAGGTGGTTTTTTAGGAGCTGTGTTCGTCAGCGGCATGTTGTACTTAATGCCCAAAATTGGGATTGCTAATATGCTCGCTGCGGCGATTTTTGGTCAATTAGTCGTGTCGGTTATGTTCGATCATTTCGGCTTAGCGGGTATCACTGTTGAAATATCTATAAGTAGGGTTTTGGGGGTTGTGTTGTTATTGGCAGGGGTTTTTTTCTTACAGCGATAACATTAAATGGTCTTTTTTTATATGCGTTATTAGCGTTATTAGCGCTATTTAGTTACATCCTAAGTTTAGCCGTTTGGCCTTAATAGCTCTACAGAGGAAAGTAAAATTCTAGTCACTTTGTCGGTGACTAGAATTTATCAGCTATCAAGTATCGCCTACCAGAAATTTACTTTTAAACTCAGAATGATATTGCTTTCACAAGGGCATCTTCTGTCACTTCATTATCGGTGAACTCGCCATTGATTTTCCCGCCAAAGAGGGCGAGGATACGATCACTTACACCTAACACTTCGGGCATTTCAGAGGAAATAACCAACACTGCATAACCTTTTTGTGCCAAAATTCTAATAAGTTTGTGAATTTCAGATTTGGAACCTACATCAATTCCCCTTGTGGGTTCATCGAGAATTAACAGCTCTGGTTCAGAAGAAAGCCATTTACCAATGACGACTTTCTGTTGATTTCCGCCGCTTAGATTACCTACTTTTTGTCCGCCGCTAGGTGATTTAATCGCTAATTCATCGGCGTATTTTTGATAGATGTTATTTTCTTTTTTTTTCTTCAGTACCCCGTAGGAAGCGACTTGCTCTAAAATAGACAAAGTGATGTTGTCTTGACAACTCATACCCAAGACGAGTCCCTGCTCCTTACGATTTTCTGGGACTAAGGCTATCCCTGATTCTACTGCGACTGACGGCGAAGTTATGTCTATTTGATCGCCTTTTAGGTATATTTGGCCCGAAGAAGGTTGTCGCAAGCCAAATAGTGTTTCCGCTATTTCCGTTCGCCCTGCACCTACAAGACCATACATGCCAACAACTTCTCCCTCTCGGATAGAGAAACTAACATCTTCAAAAAGCCCCTCGCAGCTCAGATTTTTTACTTCAATCACTTTAGGACCAAATTCAGGCGCTTTACTCTTGGTAATATTATCTAGGCTTCTGCCTATCATCAAACGGGTTATTTCATCTTCGTCTGCGTCTCGCGTATTAACTGTGCCACGATAGCAGCCATCTCGTAGAACGGTAATACGATCAGATAAGGTGAATATTTCGTCCATTCTGTGAGAAATATATACAACAGAAACATTCTCTTTTTTTAAATCTTCAATGACCTCAAACAGAACATATTTTTCGGTGTCTGTTAAAGATGCTGTAGGCTCATCAAACACGACAATTTTTGGGGTAAAGACCAATGCCCTGGCTATTTCAACCATATGCCTCATCGCGATAGAAAGTTTTGAAACCTTATCAGTGGCCTTAAATTTACATTTTAGCCGTTTTAGTATTTTTTCGGCATTAGAATACAAAGTGACAGAATCAACTCGATTGGGCCACTTGGTTGGAATACTTCCAAGGTAGATGTTTTCGGCAACGGTCATGTCGGGAACGAGCGAAAGCTCCTGATGAATGAGCAATATACCCTGATGTTTTGCATCCATCGGGCCGTCAATTTTTATCGCCTTTCCCTCTAAATAAATTTGGCCTGCATTGGCTTGATGAATGCCAGCCAGTACCTTCATTAATGTTGACTTGCCCGCACCATTTTCACCGACCAGCGCGTGAACTTCACCACGTTGGACGCTAAAAGTGACATTATCTAGTGCAGTAACTGAAGGTGGAAAGGTTTTAGTTATGTTTTCAAGTGCCAGTGCCGGAGTGTTCACTGTTTCAGGAGTCTGAATGTTTTCTGTTTGGCTAAGATTACTCATACATTTAACTCCTGTTTGGATCCACGGTTTACCTGCTTGTCGATAAACAACACCGCTATCAAAATACTACCCATAATAACCAGTACATAAAAAGCCGGAATCTCAAGCAGATTCATTCCATTACGGAGCACACCAATGGCGATAACCCCACCGAATGTACCCATAATACTGCCTGAGCCCCCTGTTAATTTGGTTCCACCTAGAACAACCGCGGTAATCGCCCACAATTCAAAATCGCGACCCAGATTGGGGGTTGATGCTCCCATTTGAGTGGATAGCAATACCCCAGCGAGGGCGGCTAAAAAGCCACAGATAGCAAAATTAATAACCATATGTGGGCCGACCCGAATCCCAGCATCAATTGATGCTTGCCTATTACCGCCAACGGCAAAGGTATTGCGTCCATGGATAGTACGAGTAAGAATGTAGTGCATCAATAGCGTAAATAAAATGAAGATTATTGCCAGTGTTGGCATCCCGGCTAGCGTGCTACTGCCGAAATCTGAATAAGAAAAATCAGCGGCGAAAAATGACTGCTCTTGGGTATAAACGAAAACTAGCCCTCTGATACCTATCATCGCGCCCAGTGTGACGATGAAGGCGTCAACGCCTGTTTTCCAGACGATGGCGCCATTGAGTATTCCCAGTAACAGGCCACTCAATAATGCGATCACTACTGCAGAGCCCATACCTAAAGATTGTAGGTCGACAGCCAAGCTAGCCGAAAGTGCAACGACGGCGCCCACTGAAAGATCAATATTACCATTGATCATGACAAACGTTAGGCCGAGCGCAATCAAACCAATAGTTGATGTCTGTACAAGAATGTTTTTAAAATTACCGATGTCAAAAAAATGCTCTGTGGAAAAGCTAAAGAACAGAATACAGGCCAATACAAATAACCATATAGGTTGTTCAACGATGAAGCTTTTCGCTTTTTTTTGTAGGGAGGACATTATTTACTCCGAAATGTTATAGTTGCTCTCAAGTTCACTTAAATGAGGTGAATACTTTTCCTCGTGTTGAAGCGACATCAAGCCATACAGCGAGAATGATGACTGCCCATGTCACTAGCCATTGTGTGTAGTAGGGGTAGCCAAGCAAGAGTAAACCATTTTGGATAAAACTAAGTATTAACACGCCAATGACGGTTCTAGTAATACTACCTGAGCCACCGAGAAGGCTAGTCCCACCAAGAATAACACCCGCTAAAACCAATAACTCATATCCTTGACCGACATTGTTTTGTGAACCCATTACTCGTGAGCCTAAAATAAGTGCACCGCATCCCGTGGTAAAAGCCGAAAGCAAATAGGTGCTAAATACTATTTTATTTTTTTTAATGCCAGAAAAAACTGCAGCGCCAGGGTTTCCACCCACAGCGAATACTTTTCTGCCGTACACAGTACCTTTGAGGATAAACTCTATTACTAGGGCAAGGCCCATAAATATGAGGACTGGAACGGCGATTCCCGCAATATAATCACGGCCAAAGAAGGAAAACCATGTATCGTCCTGATTTGAAATATCGACATTCAATCCACCGCTGTAAATTAGGGTAATGCCTTGAATCGTAGAGAGCATTCCAAGGGTTACAATTAGAGAGTTGAGTTTTAGAAAACCGATTAAATAGCCATTCAATGCACCGATTAAAAGGGCGAAAAAGAACATAACTATGATCGCTTGTAAGGGACCTAACTTGTCGTGTAAATCGACTACTAAGACAGTACAAAAGGACAGTAATGACCCGACAGAAAGATCCAGATTGCCACCGATAACGACGATAGTGACACCTAGGGCTATGGTACCAATGATAGAGGCCTGGCGGATCACAACCATAATGTTATCTGTAGTTAAAAAACGCTCGGAAAACAGAGAAAAACCGAATAGAAAAAATACAAAAGCGATTAATATGCCCTGCCGAGCAAGCAGTTTTAGCCCCCATGCGGTTATATTTTTCTGGCTGCTTATTTTTACAGTAGGAGAAGTCATCGATATGTCCTGTTTTTTATAAATTACCGAAGTGAGGAAACTTCCCTGTCCCGAATAACCAGACAGGGCATTCCTTTTAAATCAATATTAGCCGACTAGAATACAGGTTTAGTGAATTCATTCATGTTTGCTTTAGTGATCTTTGGTGTATCAAAGTAATTCTTTTTAGGCACATCCTTACCATTTAAAACATCAATAGCGGTCTTAAGAGCCGCGTTTGCATCATCTACAGGAGACTGATAGACGGAACCGTAGTACTCACCTTTTGCCATGGCCTCGTAACCAACTGCAAAATTAGTCGCGCCAATAAAAGCAATACCTGTGCGTTTAGCCGCTTTTGCCGCGTTAAGCGCACCGATTCCCATATTATCGTCGCCAGCATATACACCATCAATGTTGTCATATTTAGTCAGGAAGTTTTCCATAACACGCTGTGATTTTTCACGGTTCCAGTCACCCGGTTGAGTTTCTACAATTTTCACATCAGGACAAGCCACTGCCAAACGATCTTCAAAACCCTTTTGACGCTCTATCGCAGTGGTGTAGCCAGGTTGCCCGGATATTTGCACAACCTCACCTTTTCCATTCAGTGCATCACACATCATCTCTGCAGAATACTTGCCTTGACGGATATTGTCTGGGCCAGAAAATGCCGCTATGAAGGGTTGACCTGCATCAGCTATATTAGAATTAGTGACTATCACTTTTATACCCGCTTGCTGAGCTTTTCTTACGATTGGCACTACTGCTTGACCATTTGTTGGCCAGATGATGATGGCATCAACTTTTTGCTGAATCAAGTCTTGCATTTGAGCGATCTGTCTAGCGACATCACCACCGGCATCTAATACAATGACATCTACCCCATCCAATTTAGCCGCTGCTGCTTTAATAGAGGCATCATAGGTTGTTTGATAACTGTCAACGCCAACATTATTCTGTGTAATACCTATTCTCATGTCCGCGCTTAACGCGCCTATGTGCGATAGGGATCCGGCAATTACAAGAGACGTGACCTTTAGGATTTTGTTCATAGTGGTATTCCTTATGATTATTGTTGTTTGATACTACGATAATTTCTATCATATTCAAATGGGATATTCCGTATGCAACTTGTTCCATGCAAGCTTGTGCAATCGATTGCACCACATGTGATGTGATGATGTCAAGTTACAAATAATTAGCTTTGGTTGCTAATATCTGGGCATTTGACTATGAAGTTGTTTTAAAAGGTATCCTTAAAAGTAGTGCAAACACGCGTTGTAATACCTCTACAAACGTTTTAAATTGGCGCTTCTTGAGACGAGTATCAAGGATGCTACGAAGCCCATATTATTTTCAATAATAGCAATCAAATTTAATTTATATAGAAGTTAAAAAATAAATAAATTTTTCTGGCTCAGGCTCTCAGATGAGTTCATTGCAACTGGAACAGAAAATAATACACTGCTTTGGCAGACTTTAACTCTCTGTTGACTAGGCACCATGCTAATAAGTCCTGTCTCTACTCTGAGGGTTTAAAAGCCGCTAAATGCCCGAAAAATAGCGCATTGCAATGATTAGTCCTTTGCAAGGAGACCGACAAAGTAGTTAACCGTTTTAATCTTGCCTTTCAGGCAATAAAGAGCATGCCGAGCGAATGTTGATGATTTTTCCTCGCGCAACCCGACCGACTCTCATCGGTGCCTAGTTATCGCAATGCTCTGTATGCCAGAGGCGAACGAGACATCTAGCATGCTCCTTAGCAAGCCACAGTAATTATCTGGTTGAGACACTCCCCTAGAATCATTTAGTAATTTTATTTTAAAGTTTCACGATGCGGCCCTCCCGATGTGAAAGTTCGCAAGCTAAGGCGATTTCAAGTGCACGACGGCCATCCCATTGATTGACTGCTGGATTACTACCGGTTTTTATACAGTGAATAAAATCAGATACTTCTAGGGCGAAGGACTGGCCATATCGCTCTAAAAAAAAGTGTTTTAAGAGCGGCTGTGCGTCGGTTACTTTTTCGTTGGAATAGCTCAGTAATATTTCGCGTTGGTTATTGGTTTGCAGCATTCCCGCGGAGCCAAAAATCTCTATTCGCTGGTCAAATCCATAGACGGCTTTACGGCTGTTATTTATATGGCATAATACGCCGCTCTTCATTTTTAATATTGTCATCGCGGTATCAACATCGCCTGCCGCGCCAATTTTGTCATCGATAAGGCAGCTGGCACTGGAAAAAACTTCGATAGGCGCATCATTTGTCAACCAGCATATCAAATCAATGTCATGGATTGTACTGTCACAGAAATAACCGCCTGAGCGCTTAATGTAGTCTATAGGCGGAGGAGACGGATCTCTACTGGTGAGGAACAGCATGTTCAAATTACCCACTTCGCCACTCATTAGTCTATTGCGAAGTGCTAGGTTGGTCGGATCAAAGCGGCGGTTAAAACCGACAGCAAAGGGCACTTTATATTGCTCAACCACAGAGATACACTGATCCAATCGCTCCATGCTAAGATCGATAGGCTTTTCACAGAAGATAGCTTTTCCTGCTTTAGCCACTTCAGAAATAAGTTGCAAATGAGTGTTAGTGGGAGAGCAGATGATGGCGGCGTCAAACTCTATAGATTCCCGGCACTCGGCCAAGGTCTTGAACGCATTACCTCCATAGTTTTCAATCAGAGTAATCGCAGACTTGAGGTTCGGATTGATCACGGCTACTAGCTCTGCCTCCGGATGTTCAGAAATTATTTTCGCGTATACATAGCCCATTCGACCAGACCCGAGCAAGCAAAACCGAAGCATATTTATTCCTCTGTTAGATTTATAATCACTATCAACGCTCTGGAAACTGATGGTAGTCATCAATAATCATTTGCGCACCTTTCTCACCAATCATAATGGTTGCTGCATTGGTATTGGCAGATACAATAGTTGGCATGATGGAGGCATCGATCACGCGCAGCCCCTCAATTCCAATGACACGTAGTTGTGGGTCAACGACCGCCATATTATCTTTACCCATTTTACAAGTACCGACACAATGTAAGAGTGACAATCCGTTTCTGCGGCAGTGCTCTAGGAGTTCTTTGTCGGTAGTTTTATCAAGCCCTGGAAGGATTTCCTCAGCGACGTAATCACTCATTGGTGCGGTCTGTGAAATCTTTCTTGCGTGCCTCAGGCCTGCGATAGCGGCTTTCTTATCAGCGTCAGATTCTAGGAAATTGAACTTGATAGCGGGAGAGTCGTTAGGATCATTGGAGCGTACATGTACCGAACCCCTAGCATCGGGGCGGATGTGTTCGGCCAATATGGTAAAACCAGAAAAAGGCCGCGGTGCCAAATCTTCACCAGTACACCAAGACATAAAAGTGATCATCATGTCCGGTCGTTTAATTTTTTCAGAGGTGGTGATAAAAGTGTTCGAGTAATTACCGTTGCTGGCCATCGGACCTTTTTTGAATATCAAATATTCGGCCATCGCCAAGGCCCCTTTCAACGGGTTGTTGTAAAGATCGTTGACGGTGATGGGCTTAGAGCACTTAAACTCTAGGCCAATGCCGAAATGGTCCTGTAGGTTGTTGCCTACACCGGGCAGGTGATGAATGACGGCAATAGCCTTTTCTTCTAATAGCGCTGCATCGCCGATGCCTGAGAGTTCGAGTAGTTTTGGCGAGTTGAAAGTGCCCGCACTCACGATGACCTCTTTTTTGGCTTTAGTAAAGTGCGCGCCGCGTTGGTCGCGATAATTAACGCCGACAACTTTGCCGTTGATGATACTGAGTTTATCAACCGATACCTTAGTGACTATGGTTATATTAGACCCCATATGGGTATTGAGGAAAGCGTCGGCGGTACTCCAGCGACGGCCGTTTTTGGTGTTTACTTGTACGTAGCCAGTGCCTAGTTGATTGGCTCCATTAAAATCGTTGTTGTAGGGTGATCCCAGCTTGTGAGAAGCCTGGTGGAACGCATCTCCAAGTTGATAGGTAGAGGGAAGGTCAGATATAGCAAGCGGCCCACCCGTTGCGTGGTATTCATCAGGGCCTCTTTGCTGATCTTCGGATTTCTTAAAAAACGCCAAGACGCTTTTAAAGCCCCAGCCTTTGCAACCTGCACTTTGCCATAGATCGAAATCCTCTTGTTGGCCTCTGATAAAAATCATGCCATTGATTGATCCAGAGCCTCCCAGTACTTTGCCCCTTGGCTGAAAAAGACGACGGCCGTACATATTGGGCTCGGGTTCGCTCTGATAACACCAGTTAACGTTAGGGTTTGCATACAGCTTTGCATAGCCAAGTGGTATATGGATCCATGGGTTACTGGCTTTTCCTCCCGCTTCAAGCAGAAGAACACAATGACCAGCTTCACTGAGCCTTCCCGCGACTACGCAACCGGCGGAGCCTGCCCCAACGACGATAAAGTCATATTCTTGTTCACTAGTCGTCACTACTAAGTCTCCTGTAGAACAGCGCCAGATAGTTTTAATTTGGCGGGCTGTCTTTTACTGTGAGATATTTTCTCGCTATTTCTCGCTATTTCTCGCAAAGATCTCACAGTGTATTAAAAATGTATCTATGGGTTTTGAAAAATACTCCTGATTGCCCTGTTGCTGCAGATCAATAGCCTAATGCTGCCAGCGGATTAAAACAGGCTGGTGACAACAGTAGTTTTTGTTCAGTGATATTTGTCTGAAGTCATCATATGACCATCAACTTAGGCGCTGCCTTGAACTGATGTGCAAGCCTTTGCAGCGAACAACGCTGGAATCAGAATTAATTTTTAGTCATATAAAGTAAAACTATCGAGCTGCCCCTATGAAAAATTTAGGGTCAGGGAATAAGCTAAAAACGGGCACCAGTTAAATATCAGCCACCCGCATTTTTGCCGAAGCTTACCAGCTAGGGCGTTCGAACTGAGCGACGTTATGCGCCTGAATTTTTGGCGTTTCAATCTGACTTAAAGTGGGAACGTCAATGCCGTGGGCAATTTTAACCGCTGTTTGTATTGCTAAAATCGCATCGTCTTCTGCCGACTGCTTATTTGAACCTGTTTGCCAGCCAGTCTTGATTGCATCCCAGCCTTCGCCAAATAAGTTGCAGGTAACTACTTTTACCTCACCTGGCGTTTTTCCTTTAGCTTGTAATGCACTAATTACACCAAGGCCCATGCCGTCATCAAAGGCGTAAACACCGTTTATTTTATCGCCAAACTTGGTCAGAAATGTCTCCATGACTGTCTGTGCTTTTTCTCGGTTCCATTCAGCTGTCTGGCTCGCCAAAATGTTAATATTAGGATAGGAGTCTTCCATTTTATCCATGAAGCAGTTTTTGCGCAAAATAGAGACGGTGTAACCTGGAGTGCCTTCAACGACTACGATGTTGCCTTTACTATTGAGTGAGTCACCAAGCATTTCTGCGGCTTGTTCAGCCTGTGCGCAATCATCGGGGCCAGTATGAGCTGCGACATAACGTCGTCCGGCTTCGCCAATAGGGGAATTTGAAGTGACAACCGGGATGCCGGCACGAGACGCTTGTCTAACGGCTGGAATAAGTGCATTTTGGGAGGTGGGCCACAGTACAATAACATCAAGATTTTGCGATACCATGTCTTGTATCTGATTAAATTGCACCGCTGGGTCTCCCTGAGGATCCATGACAGTCGCTTTTAAGCCAAGTTGTTTGGTGTAAGCTTCAGCGGTTTCGGCGTACTTAGCCTGGTAGGCATTAGAGCCTGGGTAAAGAACCGTGATTCCAATTCGGGTTTCCGATAGCGGTTTTTTAAGTTCGCCACCTAGCCATGCTGGTGCTTCACTCGCTTGTGCAGAAGCGGTCATTATTCCTACACACATCAGACTAAGAAGGGACGTTAGGGCGATTTTGTTTTTCAGTTTCATTATTGCCTCCGGTATTCCATAAGTGGAACAGTCCATCAGCATTAGCGCTGATTGGGTTGCTACTATAAAGCCACAAATAACCACACGCATACAATAAGCAGCATGTCCACAATGGATATTATTACAATAACCTCATTGCAGAAGGCTATTAAAAAATAAAAAATGTTCAACGTCTGCGCTTTTAGGACGCGATAACAGATAAATCACAAAATAAGACTTTTGCACTATTGTTGCGCTAAGTGATACGCCGCTAAAACCAAGCTTAGAAACCTTATTTATAAGTTTATACCCCGTTAACACTGGTTTTTTCCTTGTATTTTCTTGGTTAACGTCTCACATTTTTGATAGTCTTTGAAATGCTATCAGATTAACAAGATGTCCAAATTGGATTCTTTTTCTCTATGAATGCATGCCTACTTCAGCCTATTATCTTTTTATAAAATTAATAAAAAAAGGATTATACTGGTATGAGCTTGCTCCAAGACAAACAGAAGTATATTCAAAGTCATGGTTTAATTATTGCCTTTGTGATCTTTATTCTCTCGGTTTCCTTTCTCTCACCCGAGTTCTTAACACTAGGTAATATTCTGGATGTTATTCGTCAGATATCAATAACTGGCATGATCGCTATCGGTGTCACTTTTGTGGTAATAACCGGTCGTTTGGATTTATCAGTAGGCTCGATGTTAACGTTTTTGACTGTTTTGATTGTCGATCAGCATAATATAGTGGGTCCTGGGATAGCGCTGATTTTTACTGTCATAGCGGGTCTTTTAATAGGTGCTGTGAATGGTTACTTAGTTGGTTTTTTGAAACTCAATGCCCTGATCGTTACATTGGCGATGCTTTCATTACTGCAAGGTTTTACGTTGCTTTACTCAGGCGGATCTAATGTCAACGTGACAAACCCTGATGAAACTTGGTTTCGAATATTTGGTCGTGGCGAGCTATTTAATGTACCCGCCCCAGTCTGGATCCTATTGATCACGACCTCTATTGCCAGTTTTGTGTTGTTAAAGACCAACTTTGGTCGCCGAATATATTCTGTCGGTGGCAATGAAACAGCGAGTTTCTTTTCGGGCGTTCAAACCCGTTGGGTCGTGCTCTCAGCCTATGTTTTATCGGGCCTTGCCACCGCTTTGGCCGCCATTATCATGGGCAGTCGCGTGATGGGGGCTCAAAATACAATTGGCCAAGGTTATGAGTTGACAGTACTGGCTGGGATTATTCTGGGAGGAACCTCCTTACTCGGAGGGTCTGGGACAATTTGGCGCACGATGATTGGCATTGCAATGTTGGGATTTGTTCAAAATGGCCTGCTGTTGATGGGATTCCCCTATTATATTCAATGGCTGGTTACATGGGCGGTGATAATTCTTGCAGTGTGGATTGATTTGGCGGCTAAAAGAGGGAGTGTCTTCGCATGAGCAGACTGGTCTCTTTGCTAGGATTGGGTCGCAACATTGAGTCGGATAAAAGCGCTAGAAATATAGGTGCTATACGCCGCATATTCAAGCTGCTGGCTAGCAATTATATCTGGATATTTCTGGCGTTGTGTATTGTGGCATTTTCAGTATCCTCACCTTATTTTTTCACAGTAAACAACCTGAGTAATGTACTGACACAAGGCTCATTCATTGGATTGCTGGCGGTTGGAATGACCATTGTCATGATCAATGGTGAGATCGATCTTTCGGTGGGTTCCACATTGGCCTTGGCCTGTGCATTGGCCATTGGGCTTCAGGAGAGTATCGGAATATGGCCAGCCATTGTCGTCGCTCTTTTTTCAGGGGTTTTAATGGGCTTGATTAATGGCCTGTTTGTCGCGTTATCCGGAATGCACTCATTCATCGTGACCTTGGGTTCACTGATTGGCATACGTGGCCTTGTCTTTATATATACAGGCGAGGAAGCGTTGATGACCGAGGATTTTTCATACACCGAAATAGTTGAAATCTATATCGGACCTCTGTCTTTAACCGCGCTGATATTTTTTGTATTCGCCGCGCTTTTTCAATGGCTTCTCTCGAACACTAAACATGGTAGAGAAGCTTATGCGATTGGCGATAACCAGAAATCGGCTCACGAGGCTGGAATTCGGGTTAAAAGACATAAAGTGATCAATTTCGTGTTGTGTGGAACTTTGGCTGCTGTCGCGGGGGTTCTGCTTTCTATGCGGATGGGTACAGCTGAACCTAATGCGGGAAAAATTTGGGAGCTGTGGACAATTATCGCCATAGTGCTCGGTGGAACCCGACTTATTGGAGGTTTCGGCAGTATGTGGAAAACGGTGGGAGGAGTGCTGACGCTTGCAGTGTTGCTCAATGGTTTGCGGTTACTTAATACGCCAAACTATATTGAATTGATCGTAATGGGCTCGGTGCTTATTTTAGCACTCTTATTGGATAAATCATTATCGTCTAAAAATCAACATTAAGGTGGTCTCATGAATAAGATTGTTTTAACTGCCGAACGTATTACCAAGAAATTTCCAGGTGTTATCGCACTCAGCGACGTCAGTTTTACGATTAAGGCAGGTGAGGTTCACGCCTTAATGGGGGAGAATGGCGCCGGTAAATCGACGTTGATGAAAGTGCTATCTGGGATTTATTATGCCGACGGCGGGACGATTCATCATCAGGGGGATTTGGTTAAGTTTACATCGCCTAAAGAAGCCCGTGAGCGAGGTATCTTACTCATTCACCAAGAGCTTTCACTCTCACCAGAGCTCTCGGTGGCTGAGAACATCTTCCTGGGGGCTTGGCCGACTAATCGCTTCGGTGTTCTGAATAAGAAATTGATGAATCAACAGGCCAGCGCCGCACTAGAATCTCTAGGCTGTGATTTTGGTGCCGATATGCGGGTGGGGAGCTTGTCTATCGCTAAGCAACAGATGGTAGAGATCGCTAGAACAATGGCATTTAACGCCAATGTTGTCATCTTCGATGAACCGACCGGCACGCTCACAGAGGCCGAGAAAAATCAATTATTCGCCGTGATTAGGGGGTTGCGTGAGCGCGGGGTGGCCATTGTTTATATCAGTCATAAAATGGACGAAATCTTTGAAATTACCGATCAAATTACGGTGCTCAGAGATGGTTGTGTTCAAGGTACAGTCTACACTAGGGAATCCAGTATCGGCGAGATTACCAAAAAGATGATTGGTCGTGATCTCGATAAATACTTTCACCGTGCACAATCTGAGATTGGCCGTGAAATTTTAAAGGTGGTTAATCTGGCCAAGAATGGCTTGTTTAGTGATATCAACTTCAGCGTTCGAGCAGGCGAAGTGGTGGGCCTCTACGGTCTAATTGGCGCTGGCCGATCTGAGGTGGCTGAGACTATTTTTGGTGTTCGTCAATGCGATAGCGGTCAAGTGACATTTGACGGTGAGCTGGTGAGCTTTAAATCGCCCAAGGACGCTATCCAACAGGGCATGACTTTGGTGCCTGAGGACCGTAAAGAGCAGGGGCTTATTCTCGGGATGGGGGGACGGCATAATATCACTCTACCCCACCTTGAACGGTTCTCGACCATGGGAGTCACTGGCATCAAAGCCGAACTTGAGGTGTTTGATGAATTTAAGGAAAAATTGGATATAAAAACTACGGGACCTGAGCAACTTGTTGCGGATCTGTCGGGTGGCAACCAGCAGAAGTTTGTGTTGGCTAAATGGCTGTGTGCCGGACCAAAACTACTTATCCTAGATGAGCCGACGCGGGGCATTGATGTGGGCTCAAAGTCTTCGATACACCAGTATATTGCGCAGCTGGCTGAACAGGGATTGGCGGTTATCGTTATCTCCTCTGAAATGCCGGAAGTTATCGGTGTTAGTCAGCGTATTCTGACGATGGCGAATGGCCGACTGGTTGGAGAATTTAGTGGTGCACAGATGACAGAGGAAAATCTTATTAATGCAGCCTCTGGGCTGGCCAAAGTCTGCTGATTAGCTTTTTATTAACCTGACTCAATGTTGCGAAATTGTTCTTTTCTGATTAAAGAAGAACCCAGAGTCATAATCCCTATTCATCGTTGACTGGACTGTGGGCTATTTTGATCTATCGACAGCTGAATAATGGCGAAAAAAAGCTAGGTTTCAAGGATTATAGAGTATGTTAAACGACAAAAAAACGTTGCGTCTCGGCATGGTAGGTTGTGGCTTTATGGGTAAGTGCCATGCCAATGCCTTTCGTGCTTTTGGTGGGTTATTTGATGCTCCGGTAAATATCGAATTGTATAAAATTGCCGACATTAATGATGTGTTGGCTCACAAGAGCGCCAGAACACTAGGTTTTTCACAACATACCAGCGATTGGAAAACGCTGGTGGATGACCCTCTGGTAGATATTGTCTCAATCACAGCCCCCAATGCTCTACACGAAGAGATTGCGTTACGCGCTATCGACAACGGTAAAGCTGTGTATTGTGAAAAGCCTTTGTCAGTTTCCTCTAAATCGGCTCAAAAAATGATGCAGGCAGTCGATGTGGCTAAAGTACCCAATCAGGTTGGTTTTAATTTTTTGCGCAATCCTTTAATAGGGGTCTGTCGCGAGATGATAGCCAGTGGAGAGTTGGGCGAAATAATTAGCTTCAAAGGCCGACATGCTGAAAATTATATGCTCAATGAGGACTTACCGCACTCCTTTAGGACAGATCCAGCTGGCGGCGGGGCGGTTGCCGATATAGGTAGTCATATAGTGTCGATGGCACGTTACCTATTGGGCGATATCAGCGAAGTTGTGGCGAGAAGTCGCACGGTGATTAATAGTCGGCCGGTGTCAATGGGCTCAGTTGAAAAAGCAGCGGTAGAAGTGGATGATCTGGCTCATGCGATTCTTCAATTTTCGTCGGGTGTCTTGGGCAGTATTGATGTTAATTGGATGGCGACGGGGCGGACTATGGACCTGTCCTTCGAAATTACTGGTACTCGTGGTGCACTGGCTTTCTCTCAAGAGCGGATGAACGAGTTACGGATCTGGGAGGCTGGAAAATCAGCGGGCTTTGGCGGCTTCAAGAAGATAGAGACGGGGCCTGACCATGCCCCCTATGGGAATTTTTGTCCGGCAGCAGGACACCATCTTGGCTTTAATGACTTGAAGGTGATTGAAGTCTCTGAACTCATCGAGTCTATATTGTCTGGAAAGCCTTGCTTCAGCGATTTTCGCGAAGGATATAAAGTTCAATGTACTATTGACGCGATTCTCAGAGCGGCAACAACGGGCAAATGGGAGTCCGTTGAGGGGCTTTAAAATGATTAAAACCGCTAGGGTAACACTGGAAAACGGCCCTTGCAGCTTGATGAAGTGACGATTTATAGCACTTGTCACTATCCACATACAGTTATTCATTGAGTGATCAGTTTTGATAATGTCAGGCCTGTTTTCCCCTCCCTATGATCGGTTCGCAGGATGGTGGCTTTAATACCTTCCTCGTTCTCTCATCATTTTGTCGATACGTTTCTGCGAGCGCTTCAAGGCGCTTGAGATATCAGTTTCTCCTTTAATCAGTGTGTGTATCTCCTCACCCAATATATGAACAATAGTACTAAATTCAGGAATCGGCGGTCTCGGCCACACTTGTAGCTGGCCTTTTCTCTCCATGGAATCTACCTGCTCAATAATGCTGCTCAGTGCTTTTACTTCAGGGTCGGCACTGGTAGAGAAGCGTGGGCTGGACAGATTTCCATTTTGAAGATACCACTTCATAAGCACAGGACGAGTGAGGTATTCCATCATTTTCCAAGCCTTCTGAACGCGATCCTCAGATAAATTTGAGGGCATAGTCAGAGAAAAGCCACCTATAGGAGAGACTGTTTTTGCACCCTGACCATGTGGATGTGGCATGTAGCCAACCCTGCCGTGTACTGGGCTAGTTTCATTGAGCTCAAATACTGAGGCCCTGATTGACCAGCCATAGGTCATCGCCGCCTTTCCCTCTGCAAACAGCTTTATGCGCTGTGCCCAGCTAGCATTGAGGCTGGCAGGATGAGCATAGTTAAGAAGTTCGATAAGAAATTCTGCCGTGCGATATCCCGCTTCACTGTCTATTAGTGGCCTAAAGTGATCGCCTTGCAAATCCTCGACAGAAAAGTCATTGCCGGTTTTTGGTAAGTTGATGATAGGCTGTCCAAAATCAGCCAAGGTTTGTATGAAGGTGTGGCCGATGGGGGTTCCCGGTCCATAGTTCATCACTATGCCGCTTAAATCAGGGTGTGAACGGTGCAGGTTTTTAGCGGCGAAGATTACGTCATCGGTACTTTTAGGTGGGTGAAGTCCCGCCTCTGAAAACAAGTCCTTACGATAAAAAAGCAGCTCAGCGGTGGGTTGTATGGGTATCCCGTACTGATCGCCGTTATAGCTAGATCCCCTCCAAGCAGCGTTGTGGAAATCTGAAAAACGGTAGCGCTTTTGTTGAATAATGTCTGTTAGAGATAATATGCTACCGCGCTCGGCGAATTCGCCTATCCAAGGCAGGTCTACTGCGATGATGTCATATTTAGAAACTTCCCTGCTAGCGTTACGGGTGATTTCGTCGTGAAGCTCATCTAAGGGCAGGTTAATTATTTCAAGCCTGCCGCCGCAGAACTCATTTAAGTTCTTTGGGTAATCGCTGAGTGTTTTAAATGTCGGATCAGAGGGAGTTAATATCCGCAACACACTATCGTAGCCAATACCTTGTTTCATGGCGCTGGGAAAAGATAGAATTCGCGAGGTCATATAAGAGCCGCCAAAATAAAAGTCACTGGCAGTGTTTTCTTCGGAAGTAAATCCAAAGGTATTACCTATATGAGATTTTAATTGCAGCGCATATGATTCAAAGTCATGAATCAACTTTTTAGTGGGGTGTAATGAGAAAGATTTGCCTGTTTTTGAACGACTTCTTTTGAGTAATAAACCTTCTTCAATTAGTTCGTTTATCCGCCTGATCGCTGTACCATAAGGGACGTCGGCGGCTAATGTCATGGAGGTGGTTGTGATCAGTTTTCCCTGATAATGTCGGCGCACCGCAAACGAAAGTAAGTTCCAGCGAGGATCCGCCATACAAAGGTTAACACGCTTCTCCGCTATGCCTCTTGTTGTATCTACAAAATCCAGAATTCTTAGCAGTTCTTCTCTGGTCATAAGATAAATCCGCCAGTCAAATCACGAAAGTCAGTGCTCGCTATCGATAGACACTAGCAAATGTGCGAGTTGCTCTTGCAAAGCTTTGTCGCAGTATAACTGCTGATTCAGCTGCTATTCCTTTCAATCAAACAGCAGCATATAGCATTCTTATTGCATTATCATTCCACCGTCGATCATAAGCAGCTGACCTGTCATATAATCTGATTCTGAGCTGGCCAGGAAGCTGGCGGTGCCAACAATGTCACTAGGGTATGAGTAGCGCTTCATGAGTATCATATCTTCAGCAAGTTTGTCCATCGATTCGCCCTCTTTGTCGAATTTACCGATAGCGACAAGGTCTTTATCAAGTTGTTCCCAGAGCTCAGTACGAACGACACCAGGACCATAGCCGTTCACGGTAATGTTATCTTTGGCAAGGGCTTTGGCTCCACCATTAATCAATGCTTGAACTGCATGCTTACTGCAGCTATAAGGCACCACATCATCAAATGCCTGACGTGACAAAATAGAGCCAACATTGAGAATCTTGTAAGGACCATTTTCTTTACCTTGTTTAACCATTTGCTTGGCGGCTTCCTGCATACCGAGTAGGCAGCCTAAAGCATTTACATCCATAATTTGGTGCCAGTTCTCTTCGGTAATATCTAAAAACATAAGAGGTTTGTTAATACCTGCATTGTTTAACATTACGTTGAGGCTGCCAAAGGCTTCCACTGTAGCGCTCACCGCTGCTTGCACTTCAGAGCGTTTGGTAACGTCAAGCTTGCATGCGATCGCTTCACCGCCATTATGTCTAATTCTCTCGACAACTATGTTGCAGCCTTCGAGATTGACGTCCGCGACACAAACTTTGGCTCCTTGAGCGGCATAATGTTCAGCGACAGCAGCACCCATTCCTCTAGCAGCTCCGGTGATTAAAATATTTTTGCCTTTAAGTCTGGTGGTATCCATTAAATTAACCCTCTGATTATTATTTAAAGTGACATTAATTTTACTGTTCAAGCATAAACTTATTAGTTAGCTGTGTTATCATAAACATTAGTGCAATCGATTGCATCTTTATTTTTGGGCATTGTCAATTATCAATTTTTGATTACTTATGTCTACCATTAACTCACTATATTTTTCATTGAAATAAATTTATAGGCTTATTGACAGCCATAAAATATTATGGTGCAATCGATTGCATAATTAGCCGTAAAGTCATCCATGAAAATTATCGATACATATTCTAGAGCGATAAAGGATGAAAGTACCTTTTAAAATGCATTTTATTTTGATCATATCGCAGAATATTCGGTATTTACTTTTATGTCTTATAGTAACGCTTTCAATGTTAAAAAATGCAAACCTTAGCATTATAAAGGTGCTATATATTCAAAGGTGAAATGATGAGAAAACTGAAGTCGACAGAGCCAATTATTATCACGACAGATGACGCCAACCCGGGTTGGGATTGGGATCGGCCAATTCCCGCGCCAGGCAGGATGGCAGTTGATTTTGAAGAGAGGGTGAACTTTCGTCGTCTGCATAATTATCGTACAGCAAGAGCGCGACAGGCATTGGCAAAATCGAATTTAGGCTCGATCTTGTGCTTCGATAACAATAATATTCGCTATCTGACCAGTAGCGTGATTGGAGAGTGGTCTCGCGATAAAATTTGCCGTTATACCTTGTTTACTGGTAACTCTGACCCTTACCTCTGGGACTTTGGCTCTGCTGCTGCTCATCATCGTATGAATATGCCTTGGCTGGACGAAAGTCGTGTGCATGGTGGCATGTTAGGGCTTAGGGGTTCCGTTAGCGAAGAAGCGGGGCTATTTAAAAGTGCCGCCAAGAAAATAGCCGATTTAATGCGTGTAGAAGGCGTCTTCGGTATGCCTCTTGGGGTAGATATTATAGAACCTCCGATGTTCTTTGCACTGCAACAGGAGGGAATCACAGTAGTTGATGCTCAGCAAGTTATGTTAGATGCGCGTGAAATAAAGAGCATGGATGAAATTATTCTGCTGAATATGGCGGCGGCGATGGTCGACGGTGCATATCACCATCTTTCAGAAGCCCTAAAACCAGGGGTTCGTGAGAATGAAATAGTCGGACTGGTTAATAAGTTTTTGTACGATAACGGTTCTGATGATGTTGAGGCAATTAATGCCGTCTCCGGTGAGCGCTGCAGTCCACATCCACACAATTTCACCGATCGTATGTACCGCCCGGGTGATCAAGCATTTTTCGATATTATTCAATCATTCATGGGTTACAGAACCTGTTATTACCGAACGCTCAATGTCGGATCTAAGACACAGGGGCAAGTCGACGCCTACAAGCAAGCGCGTGAGTGGATTGATAACGCTATTGCGCTCGTTAGGCCTGGCATGACCACAGACAAAATTGCAGCTGTTTGGCCCAAGGCGGAAGAATTTGGCTTTGCCAGCGAGATGGAAGCCTTTGGTCTTCAATTCGGACACGGTTTGGGCATGGCATTGCATGAGCGGCCTATCATCAGTCGATTAGTCTCCCTCGATAATCCCTTTGAGCTTAAGGAGGGAATGGTGTTTGCACTTGAAACTTATTGTCCTGCCCTAGATGGAAGTGGCGCGGCGAGAATCGAAGAGGAAGTGGTTGTCACCAATGACGGCTGTAAGGTGATCACATTATTCCCAGCACAAGAGCTGTTCGTAGCAAACGCTTATTAAACGAGGTCTTTAAACCTCTACCTGCGCCTATTTCTAGCCAGATTAGATAACTCCTGTCTAAGCGGCTGCGGGTCAAAGTTTGCAAGTACAACACTTAAAATTTATTATTTCGAGGTCAAAAATGAACACAGAGTTGATAGCAAGCCTTCACACTAAGCTTTATATAAACGGTCAATGGGTGCCCTCTTCTGATGCAAGTCAGTTTAGTGTTTTCAACCCCGCGACTGAGGAGGTGATTGCATCGGTTTCATCCGCCACTGAAGAAGATGCAATTAAGGCTGTCGATGCGGCGTATGCGGCAGGTAAAGAATGGCGTAAGCGTTCCCCCAGAGAGCGTGCCGAAATATTGCGTAAGGCGTTTGAATTAATAACGGCCCGTAAAGAAGACTTCGCGACGCTAATTTGCCTTGAAGAGGGTAAGACTTATACCGAGGGCTTGGGCGAGGTTGCCTATGCTGCTGAGTTTTTCCGCTGGTATTCAGAGGAGGCCGTTCGCGATTTAGGGGTGCTAGCGCGCTCACCTTCCGGTGCCAATAATATAATGGTGCAGCATCAGCCTGTTGGTGTCTGTTTGTTAATTACTCCCTGGAACTTTCCAGCGGCGATGGCTACTCGAAAAATTGCCCCAGCCCTTGCCGCGGGTTGCACTACTATTCTAAAGCCGGCCTCTGAGACCCCATTGACGGCTTTGTTGTTGGCTGCTGTACTCGAGGAGGCGGGCGTACCTGCAGGGGTAGTCAATGTGATTCCCTCCACGCGCTCTGCTTTAATCTCTGAAACTTGTTTAAATGACGATCGGCTTAAGAAGGTGTCATTTACTGGATCAACTGAGGTGGGCCGTCTACTGCTAAATAAAGCCAGTGAACGGGTAGTTAACTGTTCGATGGAGCTGGGTGGCAATGCACCATTTATTGTGCTCGACGATGCCGATATGAAAGTGGCCGTCGATAGTGCCATGGTTGCCAAAATGCGTAATGCAGGCGAGTCATGCATAGCTGCTAACCGCTTTTATATTCACAGTTCTCGAATGGAAGAGTTTGCTGTGAAGCGTGCCAGTGAAATGTCAGCCTTGAATGTCTTTAATGGACTTGAGGCGGGAAGTGATGTTGGCCCGCTGGTGAATGCGAGCACTATCGACAAAGTAGAAGCATTAGTCGATCAGGCAGTGGCTTTGGGTGCCAAACTCTTGACTGGTGGTCAGCGACTGGAAGGTAAGGGTTATTTCTATCAGCCGACGGTGATTACTGACATTCCAGCCGCGGCTAAGATTCTTCATCAAGAAATTTTTGGACCAGTGGCACCACTGGTTCCCTTTGATGAAATTGATCAGGTCATTGACATGGCCAATGATACTGAATTTGGTTTGGCTGCCTATATTATCGGTGAAAATGTAGGGCGGGCTCTGTCGGTCGCCTCTCGAATAGAAGCCGGTGTTATGGGGGTCAATCGTGGCTTTATTTCTGATCCAGCAGCACCTTTTGGTGGGGTTAAACAGAGCGGTATAGGTCGCGAAGGCGCGCAAGATGGCTTGCATGAGTTTACTGAGAAAAAATACATTGCGGTTGAATGGTAATTAATAACTCATGGTTTTGAGTGGTTGTGAATAGAATTGAGTAATTACTTACCAACTATATTGTAGCCGATAGCCGAAGCTTTAATAGCGATAAATTTATATATTAAAGAAGGCGTATCAGCAAGGTTTGATACCTAGAGTTTTAGCTGCGTCTATTTATCTTCAGTGGAGTTTGAGAATGTCTAAGGAAAAGAAAATTTTATTGGATGCCCCGTGGTTGGAAATAAGTGCCACCGCAACCGATTGGAATAAAGTGGGAAGGGATGAATGCATCAAAATGCTTAGTCATATGCATTTAATTCGCGCTTTTGAGGAAGAGATGATTAGGCTGGATAATCAGGGGCTTGTCCATGGGCCTTTGCATACGAGTGTCGGACATGAGGGGGCTATGGTGGCTGCCATGTCAGTGCTCAAAAGTGACGATTTAGTAAATGGCTCGCATCGTGGACATCATCTATTCTTGTCCAAATCGTTAAATTATTTACACGACGATAACATTGACCCTACCTGTGATTCTTTCCCAGAAAATATAGACAATCTGATTTATCGAACCATGGCTGAAATCATGGGATTGACCCCGGGGTTTTCAGGGGGCAGAGGCGGCTCTATGCACTTGCGTTGGGAAGAGGCTGGCGTAATAGGCACTAACGCTATTGTCGGTGGTGGCGTTCCCATTGCAGCGGGGGCTGCATGGTCCAAAAAAAGAGATGCAGAGCAAGGTATTGTGCTGACAGCTTTTGGTGACGGTGCCTGCCATATAGGCAATGTACTTGAATCTTTAAATCTAGCGGCGCTCTATGATTTGCCATTGTGTTTCTTTATTGAAAATAATGGCTATGCAGTTTCGACGACATTAGCAGAGCAAGCGCGCGAAACCCGTATGTCAGCTCGTGGTCCCGGTTTCGGAATTCCGTCATTTCGAGTGGATGGCATGGATCCGATCAGCGTTAGAGTGGCTATGGAACGCGTCGAAAAGCTGTTACGAGAAGGAAAAGGGCCCGCGGTATTAGAAGTCGATGTGTATCGCTATTACCATCATGGTGGTGGTACTAAAGGCAGTGCGTTTGGTTATCGTGATAAGAGTGAAGAGGAGGAGAGACGGAGCCGAGATCCCTTAGACCGTATGGAATTACAAATGCAGGGTCTTAAGTGGATAAGCCAAGACGAAATTCAATTCATAAAAGACAGTTCGGCAAAAACTGCAGCCCAAGCGGCGGCTAAATTAACCACAAAAGACAGTGGAAAACTGCAAATAATAACTTCTTTATGGCCTGATCCAGCGACCCGTGATAATGATCTGCGCGGCGATCTATCGGAGTTTGATGGTATCAGCTTTATTGAACAAGAAACGTATCAGGGACCGTTGGTGCCAGTCAAATTTATTGAGGCTATTGCTAAAACTGCAATAAGACGCTTTGAAGAGGACGATCGCTATTTCGTGATTGGTGAGGATGTTCATAAACTCAACGGTGGCACAAACGGTGCGACTAAGGGAATACCAAAGCGCTGGCCCGATCGATGCATCCCCACACCGATTGCCGAACATGGTTTTGTTGGTTTATCTGGTGGTGTTGCGATGGTGGGGAAATACCGTCCAATTGTTGAATTGATGTATCCAGATTTTGGATTGGTTGCCGCTGATCAGCTGTTCAATCAGATCGCTAAAGCCCGTCATATGTTTGGTGGGACAGTGAAGGTACCGCTCGTCTTGCGGACTAAAATAGCCATTGGATCTGGTTATGGCACACAGCACTCTATGGATCCCGCAGGGCTTTTTGCCATGTGGCCGGGTTGGAGAATTGTTGCACCATCAACCCCCTTTGACTATGTCGGCTTAATGAACTCAGCACTGCTATGTGACGATCCTGTATTAGTGATTGAAACGGTTGAACTCTACAGTAAAAAGGGATCTGCAGCGGTTGATGACTACGATTACTTTATTGAGTTAGGCAAGGCAAAAGTGGTTAAAGAAGGTCAGAAATTTACCGTGTTAACGTACCTTAATATGGTTAGTAAGGCAGTTTCGGTGTGTGAAAAATTAGGCATTGATGCAGAAATTATTGATCTGCGCTCACTGGATCGCGAGGGTTTAGATTGGCAAACTATCGGTGACAGTGTTCGAAAGACCAATCACGTGATTGTATTAGAGCAAGGTAGTTTAACCAATTCTTACGGTGCAATGGTGGTTGATGAAGTACAAAAACGTTTATTTGATTACTTAGATCACCCAATAAAACGGGTCTATGGCGGGGAGTCATCGCCGAATGTTTCAAAAGTCCTGGAACGGTCTGCTTACGTAGGTGAGGAGGAAATAAGTCAGGCATTTCAGCAGGCCCTATCGGACATGGGAAATTCCTGAGTAACCTTTTTTATGTCAATGAATAATTGATTTAACAGTATTATTTGCAACTTTAGGAGGTTTTATGACAAAGCCCAGTTCAGGTCTTCCAGGATTACAAGGGACTGATCATATTGGTTTTACGGTACCAAACTTGGAACAGGCGGTTGAGTTTTTTGTCGATGTGATAGGTTGTGAAGCGTTTTACGAACTAGGTCCCTTCGAGGGCAGTGAGTGGATGGAAAAAACCCTTGGTGTCGACCGACGTACTGTGATGAAAAAGCTGAAATTCCTGCGTTGTAAAAATGGCTCAAATTATGAGTTGTTTGAATATTCGGCACCGGATCAAAACAAGATTCAACCTAAAAATAGCGATATAGGCGGTCATCACCTTGCCTTGTATGTTGATGATTTCGAGGTGGCGCTAGATTACTTGAAAAACAAGGGCATTGAAATTATGGGCGAGCCAGTGGTGAGGACCAGCGGGCCAAGTGGCGGACAAACCTGGGTTTATTTCAAAAGCCCTTGGGGTATGCAATTGGAACTCGTCAGTTTTCCTAGTGGCAAGGATTATGAGGCCGATTATGCGCATCAGCTTTGGCATCCCGCTTTTCCCGCTAAATAATCAATGACAGCTTGTCAGTCATTTGCTGACTAAATTACAAAAAGAAACGTCGTTATAGGAGATATATTTGTGCCAGTCGAAATTAAATTGCCTGTCATCGCCCCCGATTTTGAAGCCGGTACCATTAGTTCATGGACCAAAGCGGTCGGGGATAGCATTTCAATAGGAGATGTCATTTTTGAAGTTGAAACAGATAAAGCGCTAGTAGAAGTAGAAGCCGAAGAAAGTGGTATTTTGGGAAAAATTATTATCGCAGCCGGTGTGGAAGATGTGCCGGTTAATGAGACGGTAGGTTTGTTGCTCAAAGAGGGAGAGTCCAGCATTGATCTCGACCAATTTATGGGTCCATGTACCAACAACAGTGCTGTTATAGTAGCACCTGCAGTGAATAAAGTGTCTAAAGCGGGTGTTGAGCCTAGTACTAATATTAAGCAGGCAGATGAGTATAGATCAACACAAACAGAGACTACTCGTATTTTTTCGAGTCCCTTGGCTCGTCGTTTAGCGATTAATAACAATGTTGACCTGAGATTACTCCGTGGACGTGGGCCAAATGGTCGAATTCTGAAAGCTGATGTGCAAGATTTTATGACCACTAGCGCCAGCCTAAGCCCAATAGGCAATGAAATACTTCAAAAAACAGAAAGAGTAGCAATCGAAGCAGGGCCTTATAAAATAATTGAGCACACAGCGATGCGCAAAGTGATTGCAGAGCGTCTGGTGCAGTCAAAGAGCGAAATTCCGCACTTTTATCTCACCGTAGAATGCGAAATCGATGCACTCCAAGAAATGCGTCAGCAGCTTAACTCAGCGACTGTGCAAGAAAAAAATAGCTTTAAATTGACGGTAAATGATTTTGTGATTAAAGCCAGTGCACTCGCCTTAAGGGATGTTCCAGAAGTTAACTCCAGCTGGACCACTGATGCTGTGTTGCAATACGACGATGTTGATATATCTGTGGCAGTATCAACCGAAGGAGGGCTCATTACACCCATCTTGCGTAAAGCTGACACTAAAGGTTTGGCGGTTATTTCGAATCAAGTCAAGTCTTTGGCGATCAGAGCTAGAGAAGGTAAATTGAAGCCGAGTGAATATAAGGGTGGCGGGTTTTCTATTTCCAATTTGGGGATGTATGGCATTAGTAGTTTTAATGGGATCATTAACCCCCCTCAGTCTTGTATTTTAGCTGTTGGCGCCGCGCAGAAGAAACCAGTGGTTAAGGATGATAAGCTAGCGATAGCGACTATCCTTAACTGTACCTTATCCGTTGATCACAGAGTTGTTGATGGCGTTGTAGGGGCAAGATTTTTGCAAGCCTTCAAACATTATATTGAAAATCCGACACATATGATTCTGCGCGGCGGTTAACAGGTTCTAGGGTTAATGTCTTTTCAGAGTAAACACTTTAGTGGTAATCACCTTTACAGTTCTAAGGGGCTGAGATTGCAGTGTTGATACGCTTGTAACTTTATTTTAACCAAACAATTCGAAAAAGCGATATTATGAAAAATTATGATTTGATTGTCATTGGCGGTGGTCCAGGTGGTTATGTGAGTGCAATCAGGGCCTCTCAGCTGGGAATGAGAACGGCATTAGTAGAGAGAGAGCACCTAGGTGGCATTTGTTTGAACTGGGGCTGTATACCGACCAAAGCATTACTAAAGTCGGGTGAACTCATCAACAAAATAAAAGATTCGGACAAATACGGTATATCTGTATCCGGCTTAGAATTTGATTTAAATAAAATTGTTGCCAGATCGAGAAGTATAGCGGCCTCTTTAAATAATGGTATTGGACATCTGCTAAAAAAGAACAAGATTGACGTTTATGATGGCCACGCAAAACTTGTGGGCTCGGGAGGCGTAGAAATCGATACTGGTAATGATATTACCAGTATCTCTGCGGATCATATCATCATATCAACAGGCGCCAGAGCGCGCAATTTCCCGGGTATCGAACCCGACGGCAAGCTTGTCTGGTCCTATAGGGAGGCAATGACGCCTGAGGCACTACCCAACTCAATTCTGGTCATTGGTGCGGGCGCGATTGGTATTGAATTTGCCAATTTCTATAATGCCCTTGGGGTTGATGTAACCGTTGTAGAGGCAATGTCGCAAATACTGCCGTTTGAAGACAGTGAAATAGCAGATATAGCAGCAAAGTGTTTTCGGGCTAAGGGTATAAAAATTATGACCAATACCAAGGTCAATGTGCTGCATAAACATGATAAAACTATCACCGCGATTGTCGTGCACGGGGAAGATAAACAAGAAATTCTAGTAGATCGAGTTATTTCTGCCGTCGGCGTAGTGGGCAATACTGAAAACGTCGGTTTGGAAAATACAAAAGTAGTGTTGCAAGGTTGTTTTATCCAGGTGAATGAGTGGTCGCAAACAGCGGAACCAGGCGTTTATGCTGTAGGTGATGTTGCTGGCGCCCCTTGTCTAGCTCACAAGGCAAGCCATGAAGGGGTTATTTGCGTTGAAAAAATTTTTGGTGAACCAAATGTACAGTCGTTAGATAGAAATTTAATCCCTGGCTGCACTTACAGCAACCCACAAGTTGCCAGTGTAGGTTTCACCGAACAGAAAGCGAAAGACTTAGGTTATAATGTTCGTATTGGTCGATTCCCTTTCATGGCAAACGGCAAAGCTATCGCTGCAGGTGAAACTGATGGACTAGTTAAAACTATTTTCGATTCATATACGGGTGAACTTTTGGGTGCTCATATGGTGGGCGCAGAAGTAACTGAAATGATTCAAGGATATGTCATTGCCAAAAAACTGGAAACCACAGAAGAGGAGCTGGAGAGTACAATATTCGCACATCCTACAATGTCGGAAAGCATGCATGAATCTATCCTTGATGCTTTTGATAAAGCGCTGCATATATAAAATCTATTTTACAGCACTGTAAGACCAGATCTGAGTTGATGAAACTTTGACTCCCAGCCTTGGATCGACTGAGTCAGATAGTGGCTAGAGTGATTTCGGACTTATTAGTATGTTGCTATTACTAGGCTTTTGTTAAATATTGTTATTTACACTATGCAAACGATTGCATAACATTGTTAGGTTGTTTATATATTTTGTTTTTATTTAATGATTTTATTTTTGAGGGTTACATTTAATGCCAACTTACCTATATGAAACTATCCCCACGGATAAAAATACGCTTCCCCGTCAGTTTGAGGTATTTCATAGAATGTCCGATAAACCACTCAAAGCTGACCCTAAAACTGGCCTTGAAGTGAAACAATTAATTACTGGTGGTATAGGCATTAAGCTAAAAGGGCTGAGACGAAGCACTTTAGTGAACAAGTTAAGTCCTGCGGCTACAGCTTGTGGTTGTGCGACTGGTTGCGGACATCGCCATTGACATTAATGAAGCTTCTTGGTCTAATTCAATCCGTTTTATAGGGAGGGAAATGTTCCTTTTTTTATGATTATATCTGCTTCTGGGTGGATGAAAAAGAGGATAGAGGCGGTGATAAATGGTAAAAAAGTAACGTTACGGGACGTAGCCAATCGGCTTGGCGTTAATACCTCTACTGTTTCTCGTGCGCTCAATCCTAAATTAAAGAGCATGATCACAGCTGAGAAAGTTGCCCAAATAGAGAAAATAGCGGAAGAGCTTGGTTATGTTCAAAATGTAATGGCCTATGCTCTGAAAACGGGCTCATCACAAACCATTGGCGTGATCATCCCCGACTTGATGAATCCAGTGTACCCACCCATTTTAAAAGGTATTTTGAACGTTTTAAATGCGGAATCTTATATACCCATCATCGCCTATTGCGAAAATAGCATCGATATGGCCCTCGCTGAAATTAAAAAAATGGAATCGAGGCAGGTCGATGGGCTTATTCTTTCCAGTGCCTTTAGAGAAGACAAATCAGTTGAGTATTGTATTAAGCAGAAATTGCCGAGCGTTACTGTGGGTCGCGCACTGGATAGCCACAAAGTAGATCAGATTGTTATTGATAATGCGGCGGGTATAAAACTGGCGCTCAGTCACCTAGTATCACTTGGTCACCGAAAAATAGCCCATATATCTGGTCCTCAATTGATTTCTGATGGCTATCAACGCTATCGAGCGTTTAAACAAGAAATGATAACTTTTGGGCTAAGTCTAGACGAAGAACTGATTGTATTTGCTGATGCTTTTAACGAGGAGGGAGGAACAGTCGCGGCCAACGAGTTATTAAGCCGCGGAAAGTCATTTACGGCAGTCATTGCGGGCAATGATCTAATAGCCTTGGCTTGTATTAGTGTCTTAGAAAAAGCAGGTTTGGCTTGTCCGCAGGATGTGTCGGTGATCGGTTACAACAATATGCCTTATTTAGATCAGTTTAAAACACCTTTAACTACTATAGGTATCCCTCGAATGGAGATGGGTGTAATGGCGGCAGAGGCAATTCTCGAACGCTTAAAAAATCCAGAAGCGCCCATGAAAGACCTTGTTTGTCAACCTGTTCTGCTGCAGAGAAAATCTACAGCAGTGGTTAGAAAAAGCGATTGAGCTTTGACTTAGGCCAACCTAAGAGCCTGTCGGACTAAACACTAATCTACTGGGAAATGTCACAGTTTGGTCATGTTTCGCGCTGCTATTGCCAAGTCCGACATACTACTAGTTGCTGTTTACACAGTTTTTTTTCAGCCATTAATGGACTTAGATAAATTCAAAAAAACCGCCGCTTCTCTTTAGAACCAATATCTAGCACTCTCTTACTTCGATGTGGCTCAAAAATCAGTTTGATAATTGAAAAATTAGTCGTTGTAAGTTTGCCGTACCTAAGAAACAGACGAAAAAGTCACTTAAGCCTGTTGCATATAGAGTATTGTGCAATCTAGGCAGCGATTAAAAGCGCTCTGTAACCCCTGTAAAATTTGATGACACAGACTGTCTTCCTCAAAGTACTATCGGCGTATAAAAATGTTAGAGAAATCGGGGTTAATTGAACGTTCAGTGGTCTTGTTGAATATTGAAAAAGTTGGGTTTGATGTTTGCGCTATGGTCATGGTGAGCTTTTCTAAAACGACGGCGCGGTCGCTTGATACATTACTGGCTTTATAGATGCTGTGTCTCAGGCTAAGGCTCTAATTTTTGGCCTTTAGCCAATAAATGGCCAAAGATAGGAGTTTATAAAACTGTATTAAACTACCAAATCAGCTGTCGCTGTCGTTTTGTCTGTAATTCAGATAAACTTATGTACAGTACTTTTAAGGCATTGTTGACTTATTCCAAGAGGCGCTGAATGACGTGTCTGGCGCTGTAGTGTTTAGGGTATAGCGTTTGGGGCAGCCAAATACTTCGTCATCAAAGTAATATCAAATGGATCTGCTAGCCTTATATTTTTAAAAAATTTATTACAGTGGATAATCAGTGGTTAATTTAAAAGTAGATGTAGTCGCTATGTCTTCAGTGGTTCCCTCTGTAGAGCTGCACAGAGGTTTAAGCAAACTAGAATCCTTAGGTTTTGATATTCATGTGGCCGCCAATATGCACTCGCAGCATTTCGCCTATGCTGGAGATGAGGTTGAGCGTGCCAATGCTTTTTATGCCGCCTCTAACTCTAATTCTGACATTGTCTGGGCTGCCAGAGGAGGTTATGGGGCTTGTCAGATGCTGCAGGCACTCGAAAAAATGGCCATACCGAGTAAGCAGAAAATATTAATCGGCTATTCCGATGTGACCGCTTTGTATCAATTTGTC
This sequence comes from Gammaproteobacteria bacterium, assembly GCA_034111875.1. Classification (GTDB taxonomy): domain Bacteria; phylum Pseudomonadota; class Gammaproteobacteria; order Pseudomonadales; family Balneatricaceae; genus Rs1. The sequence continues at coordinate 22,134 of JAWUWK010000055.1, read as the reverse complement.
AGTCATAAGTGGGGTTGGAAAATATTACATGCCTCTATGATTTGCTCAACTGATTTTCATCAAATGCGAGAGGACGATGAGCAGACACTGATGTCATTGCTTCACTCAAGCTTTGCTATTAGTCGCTGGCAAAAACAGTCATTAGATTGGATAGTTGCGCCTCAAGATCCAGCCGAAATTATTGAAGGACAATTATACGGCGGTAATTTGGCGGTCATTTGCGCTATGATTGGCACGCCTTGGCAACTCGATTTGTCTAATAAAATTTTATTTTTCGAAGAAATCGCTGAAAGTTGGAGTAAGGTTCAGCGCATGTTGCAGCAGTTGTATTTCTGCGGCTCTCTCAACAACTGTAAAGCCATAGTACTGGGTGAGTTTACCCATTGTAGAGACGCGTCTCCTCAGGGGTTAGTGACTGAAAATAATGATTCACTAAAAGCGTTGAGAGTTACTTTGAGTGATGAAAAAGCAAAACATCTGGTTTTCTCTGAACTAGGCAAAGCGCTAAACATACCTATTTGTTCCGGCTTACCAGTCGGCCATTGCCCGCAAAATGCGCCCCTGCCTTTACTGGCTACTTATAGTCTCTCCCAGAATACAGGCTTATCGTTACTGCGCTGGTAAGCCAAGTTCAATCGCTATTAAAAAGTTGTGAAAAGTTACATAGATACTACACTTTAATAAATTTAATAATTTATATTGCACCTTTGCTGATGTGGTTACTATATTTTCGGTTTTATCGAGATAATTGTATATTCACAGTGAATGCAATTAATGGTGACTGAAAGTACATGAATCTTACATATAAAGCATTTCAGCGGTTTTTAAAACGGTTACTTTTCGCCAGAAAAAAGGCCAAAAGTATAGGCTTTAAGTTACTAGTATTAGTGCTTGCGGTCAGTTCTCTATTCGTGATTCTACAAACTATTATTCAGTTAAACAATGATTACAGAGTAGGTTTAGGTGAAATAGATCGCCAATTCGAACAGCTTGAATTGAGTTATAACGCCAGTTTATCTCGCAGTATTTGGGAAGTTAATCAAGCACAGATAGAAAGTATCCTTGTAGGTATGTTGATAATTCCGGATGTTGTTCATATATCTGTTTCAGAATTGGTGGAAGATTCTCCTGATGGCAAGAGACTGTTGGCAGAAGTTGGTGTGTTACCGGGATCGTCTTTCGTTCGGAAATCTATGCCTGTGATGTTCGAATCACGAGGTAAAAAAAATCAAGTTGGCGTGTTCCATGTCACTATCAGTTTAAACAAGCTTTACAATGGTTTGTACGGAACAGCACTTTTTATACTGCTGTTTCAAATGGTTAAAACATTTTTGATGTCCGCTTTTATCTTGGCAATATTTCATTTTTTGGTAACCCGCCATTTGGTGTCTATGGCAAGTTTTTCTAGGAATACGAGTACTGAAAACTTAGATGAATTTCTTATTCTGGACAGAAAAACGATCAGTGAAGAAGACGAAATTTCCGCCATGTGCGATGCCCTCAATGAAACAAAAAAGAATTTAAATAAATTAATAAAGTCTAACCAAAAGTCAATGACAATGCAGATTGAATTATCCCAGAAAGAAGAAAAGGAGAAGATTCAAGAGCAGTTTAGTAAGCAGATAGAAGCCAAAGCTACTATGTTAGCTAAATCAAATAATGAATTAGAATCCACAATAAGTAAGTTAAAAAAGACTCAAGATCAGTTGATTACTTCAGAAAAAATGGCCGCATTAGGCGGAATGGTAAAAGGCGTCGCTCACGAATTAAACACGCCTATCGGGTTATCTATTACCGGGATTAGCCATATTCAAAACGATGCGATCCGCCTCAAAACTTTATTGGCTAAGAATAAGATGAAAAAATCTGATCTCGAAGAGTTCTTAGGGAGTACCGTTGACTTATCAAAATCAATTGGTGTCGGTTTAGATAAAGCAGCGAGTTTGATAAAGTCTTTCAAATTAGTCTCAGTAGAACAACACGAAGAATTAAAGCAACATTTTGATGTTAGAAACAATCTAGAAGACATATTGCAGAGTGTTAGACATAGTGTTAAAGGAAAAAATATCAATGTGATTAATAAGATAGAAGAAAATATCGAGCTTTGTAGTTTCCCTGGTGTATTTTATCAAGTATATACCAATCTCATTAATAATAGCGTTTTGCATGCCTTTGAAGGTAGAGACCAAGGTGAAATGATTATCTCTGCCGTATTTGAAGATAATAATTTATTGATGTCGGTGGCGGATAACGGGTGTGGAATGAGTGAGGAGGTCGTAAAGCAAGTGTTTGATCCTTTTTTTACCACTAAAAGAGCTAATGGTGGCACGGGTCTTGGAATGAACATTATCTATAATTTAGTCAATGAGAAATTGTATGGTGATATAAAAATTGAGAGTAAGGTGGGAGTGGGAACGACTGTTAGTCTAAAAGTACCAAACTTAGCAGAGTCAATTTGATGTTTAAACTAATAGAGGGTGAAATTAATCTGTGTGACGGCTATTTTAATTATTTAAACATGAGGCATCGGTTTTTCCTGTAGTTCGATCATAAATCTATTTAGCGCAGGCTTACAGTCTGATAAGTTACTAATTTTCATCGTTTATTTTTTTTAGGCGGATTCTACTGCTGAATAATCAACTTTTAGAGCAGAATCATCACTGGGAAAGACTTTGCGTGTTTTTACAAATTTTCCAATCAACTATTGATCGACTAGATGGCATTGGTGGTATAAATAACCTTACGTATATCTCTTGGATAGGAAAATATAGTGATCAAATCATGTCAGTTTGAATACCATGATTTACTGATCTGGGGATACTTGTCATGCCATTTCTCTGCGAACCTCTCTAATTCTAATTATGCCTCATCCTCAGTCACTTCTTTGTAGTATTTAAATGACAAAAATTTTAACGAATAACTCACCATGTTTACGATACAGAGCTGTATCTTAGTTTTAGGGTAAGGAGTGCTGATTGCTTCGGGAAAGCCTTTTAGGCCATCAACGCAAGTGATAAGCAACTGTTTTGCAAGATTTTTTGCAGATATGTTAACACTGAAGGCCAGAATTTAGCAGCCTTATTCTTAAGCGCCTAATCAACTACCCCCTTGCAGTTCCAAGGGAGTAGTTGATCGATATCTTCCATCGTTTCTGCTAAAGGCAATTCAGTAAATAATAATTTCAGATACGCTTAGGGTTCTACTCCATTGGCTTTAGCAGTTTCTATAATGCTATATAAATTAGCACTCGATTTCGCGTCTTTTTGACGGGCACTGAACAGCCAGTTTTTTGGTCCTAACACAAACGGACGTATGCTGTTTTCTGTCCGATTATTATTAATCGGGTACTCCCCATTCTCAACGTAGCCTGTTAATCGGGGCCATTGATTCTGTAAATACTGCACCGCCTGGCCAATCGCAGTCTTAGGCGGCGAAGTGGCGATGGCTTTATCAGGCTATTTTCTCAATTGACTCAGTGTTTTCTTGGATTTTTTTTGCCTGATCTCGTACCGCTGATCTACCGTAAAGTTATCACTACTTTTTTCTATTCTGTAGAGCTGTTGGATAAGGGGTAGTACTTTATCTGCTCGACCTGATTTACCTTTTACCTGCTCCTTTTTTAGCATCCATAAATTTACGTCGAGCATGTACCCAGCAACCTAAACGGATCGACTATCTCTCATTGCAAGCCGCTTGATATCCCTCATAGCCATCGACCATTAACGCACCACTAAAATCATCGAGCTTTATTTTCGGTGTGTCACCATTGCGTGTCGGCGACTAATAGAACAGCAAGCCAGGCTGCGCACTCTGTTGTAAGCTACTGACAACCCACATGTAGCTTTTACTCTGCGCTCCTCTACCTGGCTCATCAATTACTTGCACGGGCGTTTCGTCCATATGCAACACGAGCTGTTGTTGCAGAGAGTCTAGCATTCGATTGATAATCGACGGCACAGATAACCACAGTGGATCATCCAGTTATCCAAGATCGTGCGGTCTAATGTGATACCACTGCGCTCTAATATGCCGACTTGGCGATACAACGACAGAGTATCGGCGTATTTTCATGCCACGATGTGCGCCAATAGTCCTGCTAAAGCAATACTCTTCTCAATGGCTTGTTTAGGTTTTTTGGCGCTTACTGCATAGATTTATTTATAATCTGCTTCTGTTGGCGTATCTTTAGCACAATACAGTCCATATAAACGATACGATATATCGGATCGAGGGACCGGTTTTACCACCCTATTACTTTCTCAATAACAGAGTAGGTAACTTGGCAGACTAAGCCCGCGGAAATGTCAGCGCCATACATATCATCAAAGGCAGCAACTATGTTTCTTGTGCTTACTCCTCTAGCCTAAAGGCAGAGTATTTGATCATCCATATCGATGATTAAGGTATCTTCTACTGTTAATTTGGTGAGAAAGCGCTTAACTGGCTAAGGTCTTGAGTTGTTTTAATATCTTTGGCTAATCCTTCAGACATAGCTTGGCGCTTTTTGTGATCCATGTAATTGCTCATAATTATACTTTTCTAGTAGCTTATAGATTATGAGCAGTGACACCATTATTTTTACACCCTCTATTAGCCAATCGCAAACCGACCAGCACATTAATCTCTAGTTGCTCCCTAATCCAGCTCACTTGTTTAGCGATAACCTTAATCAGTGACTTCTAGAATTAGAGATTTTAGGCTCCGTAATTATAGTGCTGCTCTTTAAAAACTTGATCTTAGCTTATTAGAATTTAGTGCACTGACTCTTCATCATCGATTTTTTCATATAGCACGACTACTGGACTGTTATTTTCTCACTCTTTTGAGTTTGAGATACACTTATACCTCGTGTGAACACGAATCAAAAAAATGCCTGAGATCCTTTGATCTACCTAAGTACTACCGTAAACAGTGCAAAAGGCCTTGAATCCAGGGCAGTGTTTTCCAAACCGAAGTATCTGCCGTCGACCACTGAGTATCAGCCTGCAAGCCATGTACATCAGTTCCTGCATCAATGTTTTCAAACGGCGACGCTTGGCTTTGTGCCGAATAGGCACCTCTTTTCCCATCAGTCCTTTAAGGCCCATATAGCGCAACATATTGTAAGCCAGTACCGCGAAGACCATCACTAAATCGTTAGTATCAAACTTGCCAGAGGGGAGTCTCTCTAAGTCTAAGTCTGTTTTAAACTCACTATGGAACTGCTCAGAAGTGGCGTGATCACAATAGAGCTTAATCACAGAGTGATTGTTGGCCACATGAGCAGGTAATGACGTGAGCCAGCCTTCAACGCTGATTTGTGGTTCAAGAAATAGCTGCCCTTTAGCATTACTCTGTCGTACGGTGACTTTGATGACACGTCGAACATAATTTTCTTCATCAAGAATCTCTGAAAAAATAGCTTCCATTTTACCGGGCCGTAAATGGCATCAAATTGCTTCTGCATCCGCTCTACTTTAGCAAGCAAGTGGATCATGCTTTCGCGGATGCCACTCAATCAGGTAATCCACCGATATCCAAAGGTACATGCCCGGTAGACAATGAACTTATAGGCACGTCAATATTTTTCATGAACTCCACATTAGCGGTATCCATTAATGGAATTAATTGTGCTGCATCCTCATCAAAACGCTGTCGTAAGCGTGCTGAGGACACTGATTGCTTAATGCCCATTGGCGCCTTAAAAAATGGATCGTTACGGGATTGTTCGACAGCTTCGAAGTCGCTCTTACCCAAACAGATTTGGCCTAGATAAGTGCGTATAAGATCTATATTTGCGATACCGTGGCGCTTGGTAATAGTACGCGAGGCTTTGGCTAAAGTTGTCTGTTGATTGAGGTAATGGCCAACGAGGGCTAAGCAGGCATGGGGTGACAGAATCTCAGTTTTGGATTGTTCAAGCTTAAATGTGGGCATTAAAATTTCACTGACTGGGTGAATATAAATCAGAGCCCATTTTACCCTAAAGTGCTTATATTGTATGGGCTTAGCTAATAAATAGAGGATTTAAAGTCACGTATTCAGGAATAAATAATAGGTATTACCTAACCTACGAATGTTATTAAACATAGCTTATTCATTAACGGTGTTTAAACCGTGACAATTAATAAATTGAGCAATAAGCGCAAATTTAAAAATATGGACTAAAATTAATATCACCACTTACTGAACGTAAATAAATCCACACTTTATAATGATAGAAAATATATATGAGGTCAAAATGAACGATATAATGTTTGCTGATGAAGTTGTTGAAGAACAGGGTGCTCCGCCTTGGAAGGTGTTTATAGTCGATGACGATGAAGGTGTTCATGCTATCACAAAATCTGTATTGAAAAATCAAGAAATAGATGGCCGTGCAATAGAATTTTACAGTGCTTACAGTGGTCAGCAAGCTATCCAAATGTTGCAAGAAATTGACGAAGTGGCGGTGATTTTTCTCGATGTAGTCATGGAAACTAATGAGGCGGGATTAGAAACGTGCAGGCGCATCCGTGAAGAATTAAATAATGACCTGGTGCGTATTATTCTTCGAACAGGCCAACCAGGTTCAGCACCAGAAAACGAAGTGATTATTAAGTACCGTATTAATGACTATAAAGAAAAAACTGATTTAACCGCATCAAAGCTGTTTTCTTGTATGGTAACGGCGATCAGATCGTATCAAGATTTAATTAGTCTAGCACAGAGCAAAGAAGGTTTGAGAAAAGTCATTGAAGCGACTAAATCCATCACTCAGAAAAAATCCATTGGGTTGTTTTTAGAGGGTATTTTAGATCAGTTGGTGTTTATTTTAGATGCTAGTGAAAGCAGTGTGGTTCCTGAACGTAGCAGTTGTTACACTATTGAATGTGAGGCGAATAGTCGCTATAGAGTGATCTCTTCGATGAGTCCACACAAAATTCAAAATGGCCATACTTTTTTAAATCTGCCGGTGAATGTGCAGGCAATGATTACCGATTGTCACCGTGAAGAATCCAGTATCTTTAGAGATAATCTTTATGCTGGATATTTTAATTTTGGTAAAGATCAAAGTTACGTTTTTTGTATAGCAGGCAGCCACGAACTCCAAGAAATTGATAAAAACTTACTTAATATTTTTTCGGGCAACATTAATATTACTCTCGATAATCTGTTCCTCAATGAAGAAATTATGAATACCCAGAAAGAATTAATCGAAAAGCTGGGGGAAGTAGTCGAGAAACGCTCTAGTGAGGCCTCGTTACATGTAAAACGCGTTGCTGAGTTTTCGTATATCTTAGCCAAAGAGTACGGATTAAGTGAGTTAGACGCCAGGTTACTTAATTCTGCTTCTCCTATGCACGATATAGGCAAAGTAGGTATCCCCGATGCGATTTTATTAAAGCCCGGGAAATTGACCCCTGAAGAGTTTGAAATTATGAAAACTCACGCGCAAATTGGCTATGAAATTTTCAGTACTTCCGATAGAAGCTTGCTCAAAGCCGCCGCATGGATTGCAATAGATCATCATGAAAAATGGAATGGAACAGGCTACCCTAATGGCAAACAAGGCGAAGACATTCATATATTCGGTAGAATAACAGCAGTCGCTGACGTGTTTGATGCACTCTATCACCATCGTTGTTACAAACCTGCTTGGCCAATAGAAGACATCGTCGCTTTATTTAAAGAGCAAAGCGGCGTCCATTTCGATCCTGACTTAGTCGCGTTGGTTCTCAATGATCTTGGTAAATATACCAATGTAGTCAGCGATGGTTAATGATCAAAAATGGCTTTCCACCGTTTCTAGTGATGAATCTCTGTTTCTGGGAGGGTGTAAAAATAATTGTGTAACTGCTCATAATCTATAACCTGCTCAAAAGGTATAATTATGAGCAATCAGATGGAACACAAAAAACGCCAAGCTATGGCTGAAGAATTAACCAAGGATCTTAAAACACCAGAAGACCTTAGCCAGTTAAGTGCCTTCCTCACACAGTTGACCGGAGAAGCAGCCTTAAAAAGGAGAAATGAATCATCACTTTGGTTACGTTAAAAACACCCTCTTATGATCCCCACAGCCGCAATAGGAACACCTCAAAGATTATCAAAGGCAATTATGGCGAAATTTAGTTAGAGACTCTTCGAGATCGCAACGCTACTTTTGAGCAGCTGATGGTTAAGAAAGATCAGACTCGGATAACCTGTATGGATGATCAAATACTTTGTCTTTATGCTAAGAGAATGAGCACAAGATATATCGTCACGCATTTCAGGATATGTATGGCGCTGATATATCCGCCGGCATAGTCTCCCAAGTTAGCAACGCTGTTATTGAGAAAGTCATAGAGTGGCAAAAAAGGCCATTCGACCCCGTATGTCCTATCGTTTACATGGATTGTATTGTGCTAAATATACGCCAAGATAAGCAGGTTATAAAGAAATCTGTTTACCTTGTTTTAGGCATCAATGTAGAAGGCTAAAAAGAACTTTTAGGCCTGTGTATTTCTGAGAATGAAGGGGCTAAATTCTGGCTTTCAGTGTTAACTGAACTGCAAAACCGTGATGTAGAACATTTGCTTATTACTTGCGTAGATGGCATATAAAGGCTTTCCTGAAGCAATCAGCGCCCCTTACTTTAAAGCTAAAATACAGCTTTGTATCGTATACAGGGTAAGTCATTCGTTAAAATTTGTGCCATGCAAAGACTACAAATAAGTGACGAAGGGACTTAAGCTGATTTATCAGTCAGCGACTGAGAATGAGGCCAAATTAGAATTGGATTGGTTCGCAGAGAAATGGGATGACAAGTATCCCCAGATCAGTAAGTCATGGTGTTCAGATTGACATGATTTGATCACTCTATTTTTGTATCCAAGAGATATACGCAAGTTCATTTATACAACCAATGCTATCGAGTCGCTCAATAGTGTGATCCGTAAATCTGTAAAGACACGCAAGGTCTTTCCAAGTGATGGTGCAGCTCTATAAGGGGTATATTTAGCAGTAGAAACCGCCATCAAAAAATATGGACAATGCAAATTAGAGGCTGCAAGCCTGAACTAAATAGATTTATGATCGAGTTTGAGAAAGGACTAGAGCCTCATGTTTAAGTCATTAAAACAGCAGTTAAACAGATTGATTTACACCCTGGGCTAAGCAGGTCTAAAATACTAAAATTATCCGATTAGATATTAATCTAATCGAGTTATCTACCTAATATATAAATATTTATTCTTGTATAATCTATAAATCATATGCTTTTATGGAACTCGTAACGACAGTATTTTAGATTAGCTATTGCTCTAAAAACGTGTATAGCGATGGTGATCACGTCGAGCATATATAGGCTGGCTGTTGCAATCAAAGGCAGATGAGTTGGGCCGCTGCTATGAATTATTGTTAATGCTGCACTAGTAATTCAAATCCAAGGATATGTGTTCGCGATAATAAACGCTTAGGGCGCCTTCGGTCTCTAAGTTAGGCTAAATACATTAAACATAACCGGCACTCCCTGATGGTTATTTAAAAGCTGGTAATGGATAATTTAGCGCGACAATAGCCATTAAAGCAGCTTAAATAAACAGAAGGTAATACGGCTATATTTGGCACTATTCTAGATGATTTTAGCGAGAGACAGGTGATATGAAACCGAGTGACACTGAGTTAATTCTCAAGCAAGTGCGTTTACAGTTAACCAAGCGATTGCAGGGTGAGCTAGACTTTAGCGATGCAGGGCTGGCGCTCTATACCAGTGATGCATCAAATTATCGTCAGGTACCTTTAGGCGTTGTTTATCCGCGCTCAACTCAAGATATTTGTACTGTCAACGAGATATGTCACAATTATCAGCTACCTATTTTGATGCGCGGCGCTGGTACTTCACAAAATGGTCAATGTGTTAATACGGCGATTATTCTCGATTGTTCTCGCCATTTAAACCGAATTTTGGAGATAGACCCTTTATCTAAAATGGCACGAGTAGAGCCTGGTGTTATTTGTGACCAACTTAAGCTGGAGGCTGAGAAGCTTGGCCTCACCTTCGGACCTGATCCAGGTACCCATAGTCGCTGCACCTTAGGCGGAATGATCGGCAATAACTCCTGTGGCCCTCACTCAATGCAGGCCGGAAAAACAGTTGAAAATATTGACTCGCTAGAGATTCTTACCTATGACGGCGCGAGATTTTGGGTGGGTAAAACCAGTGAATCAGAGCTGGATAACATTATCTCTGGTACAGATCGTCGCGCCGAAATTTATCGTGAACTCAAAGTCATTCGCGATGAGTATTCAGATCTAATACGTGAAAAATACCCGGTTATAAAACGCCGCGTCTCTGGCTATAATCTCGATCAACTGCTTCCAGAAAATGGTTTTAATGTGGCGCGTGCGCTGGTTGGATCCGAAGGTACTTGTGTTTCAATACTGCAGGCGAGAACGCACCTGATTCAACAGCCAAAACAAGTGCAACTGGTAATACTTGGTTTCAATGATATTTATCTGGCGGGGGATACAGTCCCTAATATTCTGCCTTATAAACCTATTGCGATGGAAGGACTGGACTGGGGGATTGTCGGCGGTTTAATTGAGCGCGACCTTAAACAGCAAGAGATAGCACTTTTACCGGCGGGAAAAGCTTGGTTGATTATCGAGCTTTCGGCGGACAGCGTCTCTGCTCTGACTGAGCTTTGTAAAATGTTTCAAGAAGATATGCTAGTTTTAAGCGATGTTTGCTCCTACAAAGAAATCCCCGCAGCAGACGCGAGGCGAATCTGGAGTATCCGTGAACTGGGTGTTTCAGCGACTTCTATGAGCCTCAATCCAGATGAGGTTGATCCAATTGTTGGCTGGGAAGACACGGCTGTTGATCCTCATCAGTTGGGTGCATACCTACGTGAATTTCAATCTCTGGTAGATAGCTATGAATATAAAACAACGCTTTACGGGCATTTCGGTGACGGCTGTATTCACGCGCGTATTACCTTTGATACACGTTCAACACAAGGCATCAGTCAATGGCGCAACTTTAGCCAAGAGATCGCCGCACTTGTGCTTAAGTATGGTGGGTCTCTATCAGGAGAGCATGGTGATGGCCAGGCTAAAGCCGAATTCCTACCGCTAATGTTCGGCCCGCAATTGATGAAAGCATTTGAACGCTTCAAGGCGGCCTGGGACAGCAGCAATAAAATGAATCCTGGCAAGTTGATTCATCCCTATCGCATGGATGAAAATTTACGCTATGGCCCCGATTATAAAACTCCTCTCATCGCAACAACTCTTTCTTTTGCCACCGATCAAGGCAGTTTTGGTCGTGCTTTGGAGCGATGTATTGGGATGGGTAAATGTCGCAGTAAAATGACCCCTATGTGCCCGAGCTATCAGGCCAGTGGCGAAGAGCGATATTCTACTCGCGGGCGTGCTCATTTGTTACACGAAATGCTCCGCGGTGAGGTGATCAAAAATGGCTGGAAAAATAGAGACATCGAGCAGTCCCTAGAAAATTGTCTATCGTGTAAAGCTTGCAAAATCGACTGCCCCACTCAAGTTGATATTGCCAGTTATAAGGCAGAGTTTATGTCGAAACATTATGACAGTAGACGCCGACCACTATCGCATTATCTGTTTAGCCGTATCGCAGAGTTACTGCCAATACTGTCGAAATTTCCGAGATTGACCAATCTATGTAGTCAAAATGTATTAGCAAAACAATTACTCTCAAGTATGTTTGGATTTCGTCGAGATGCCCAGTTACCGCTTCTATCAAACATTTCTTTTGGCAGCTGGATAAAGCAAAACTCTGATTATCAACGGGATAACTTCTACTGGTTTGGCCACAAACAATTACCCGTAGTAGTTCTTTGGATTGATACTTTTAATAACTATTATGCACCAAAGGTACTGGAGGCAGGGTTAAAATCCCTTATTAAATCGGGATTCCGAGTTGCTGTTCCTAAGCGGCGTTTTTGTTGTGGTCGGCCACTCTATGAACATGGTTTTTTAGTTCATGCCAAACAACAGCTAGAAGAAATTCTCGATCATTTTCACCCGCAACTGCCTGCTGCAACCGAAGTCATCGTGCTAGAACCCTCCTGTCTGTCTGTATTTAAAGACGAATTAGTCAATCTTATGCACTCGGATCCAAGAGCCCATGATTTATCGAAGCGAATGACGACATTAATCGACTTTTTAAGTCGTCAAGGTATCGCTCCACAGAAAAAATTCAAATCTGCGATACTGCATTTACACTGTCACCATAAATCGCTGTCACCAGAATCTAAAGAAAGATCTTGGTTAAGTGACTGTTTTGAGGATTTACAAGAACCCGAAAACGGCTGTTGTGGAATGGCGGGCAGTTTTGGCATTAAAAGACAGACCCGTGAGATATCTGAATTTTTATACCGGCGAAAATTGAAACCGACAATAGATGCCAGCCAAGATGCAACAATATTGGTCGCAAACGGGATTAGTTGTCGAGAACAGATCGCACGTCAAAGCCAGCGGGAAGTACTGCATTCGGCACAGATTGTTGAACGTTGTCTGGTCCCTGTTGTGCATGAAACAAATCGTGAGGAGGTGATGATCAAAACAACTAAGCATTAAATATTCTGGGCTATGTCTCTCAGTTGAGTTAGTCGGGAACTATTGCATCATAATAAATAAAATTTAATCGAAAGATCATGACCTTATTGGCCAAAAAAAATAATTTTTAGTTCGGCTATTGCCCTGCAAATTATGAGCAGTTAGCTCCACAATTTGAACGAATTATACTTCCCGTGAAAGGTAGACGTAAGATTGATGAAAAAGCGCGCGATACCATTTAGAATTTAAGCGGGCCAAGCGAAAGCATAGCGCAGTGGCATCGGACATTAATGCATTAGATCATCATGAATTAGATAAATGTCCAGATCATCGAATTGAAGGCTTTAAGCGTTATGTGGCGATGTCAGTGTTGGCGAGTAATATTCACCGACTGGGCAACTTTCTACTTCAAAATGAGTTGGATGAAGTTCGGAAAATGAAGAAAAGGCAAGTTCAGGAGTACCGTCATATAAAAGATATTGCTGCCTAGCCAGATTAACAACACACCAATCACCTGCCAAAGGAGGCTAAAGTATCTCTAAAATGCGGTAAAAGAAACGAAACGTTTACAACTTAGATTGTTTTCGATGATTTGAGAACGTTGATTTTAAAAAACTTAAAATAGACAGAAAGCAGATCCTATTTGCAGAAGGTTTTCTGACAGACTCTACTTCGTTTGCAACTGCAAAAAAGTATTAACAATTATGATTATGCTCACTATAAAAGTGAATTTTACATAACCATAAAATGAATATTTTATTAATAAACTTTTATATATGTCGCATATAGGCACTCTGGATAATGATCGTTAATTAGTTTTAAATATGTCGTGTGTATAACTGAACAATAAATGTAGAGACTTATTGTCACAGCCGTATGGGCATGATTTCAAGAGTTAAGCTAGGAGGCATGCGAATAAGTTCTGTATTGTCAGTGCGAGCTTAAAAACGGCTAAATACGGCATGGATAGCGCAATGGCATGACCAGTCTTTTCCACGCTACCTAAAAAAGCAGTTCGCCGTTTTTTAGCCTGTCTTTAATTTATGTCTAGATCTCACAATGCTTTTTATGCAATAGGCATAGGATATTTATTCGCATGATTAGATGGTCGCCCCTGTCAAGCGTCAATGCCTCTGAGCAGAAAATATCGATACTCGTATCCATCCAGAATAATAAAAAAAGAGGCATGATGAAGGCATCTGTTGTTGGCAAAAAATTAATGGGTCGCTTGTTGTTCCTATTTGCGTTGCTTTATCTGCAAGGTTGTTTTGATAGAGATCCTCAGCGTTTTCAGTGGCAATTGCAGTCCCATGCGCTAGAAAAAAGTATAGATTTCCAAGAGCTTAAGGTTTTTTCGGAAAATATAAAGCAGATGAGCGGAAATCGTTTGCAAATTACAGTGCACTCCAGTGGTGAGTTAACATCAGGGCCTGATATCTTTAATGCAGTCAAAGACAGGCGAATTGAGATGGGTAATGGTTGGCCAAATTGGTGGTCTGGGCAAAATCCTGAATGGGCTTTACTTAACGCAGGGCCTTTCGATTTTATGAATATTGATGCCTCGATGATGTTTTTCATGGCGGGAGAAGGCACAAAATTGGCAAATTCACTGTCTCTGCCAGAAGGGGTGATGTGGCGACCTGCCTGGTGGGCCGGTATGGAATTTGGATTACTTTCTAAAGAGCCTATTAAAGGCTTAAGTGATTTGAAAAAGAAGAAGGTAAGAATTGGCCCTGGTCTACCTAGTGAGGTATTATCAGCTGCAGCAGGAGCTTTTACTATTCCGCTTCTGCCTGAAGAAATTCGACCCGCACTCGAAAGTGGAGTTATTGATGCTGTTGAATGGACTACGACCACCGGTGCATGGGATCTAGGGTTAAATGACATAGCCCGTCATGCTATTGTTCCAGCTATTTGGCAGCCCTCTGTACTCTCTGATTTTTTAATCAACGAACAAGCTTTTAATGAATTGCCTAAAGACCTTCAGTTAATTTTGGAGTCAGCGATTAAAAATTATACTCTGCAAACTACCTTAAAAGCGAAAGTGGCTGATTTCGATTCTCTTAAAAAGTTTATCGATAACGGAGTGTCTATTAATGTATGGACAGGTGCTGATATCGAAATATGGCGAACAGCTACTAATGGCATTATGAAGAGTTATGCTGAAACTAGTGTGTTGAGTAAAAAAATCATTACAGAAAAGAAAATATTTAAACAAAGATACGATGAGTATTATGAATGGTTTGGAAGTTATGAATAAGCCATTGCGATAACGCTATGTACAATAATCTGAGTAAATAATATTGAGCCGGCTGACACTTAGGTTGCTTATAATTTTGAGTGCTATCACTTTCACTGTTATGTCGTGCTTTGTCGCAGTGCGCTACACTTGGAATGTGAATTTAACCAAAATATTAGTGCAAGACGCCAGTGAAGAGGTCGGTAGGCGGGTAGCAAGTTCGGTAAAAATATCTATCTGGGATATTTACCTCAAAGCTTATGATCGTCATTACTCAGTTGACTTTGCGAGTTCTATTCTCGATGCTGAAATGCAGTCTTCCTTTGTAAGGGGGATCAAAGTATTTGGTATCTTTGAACATCTATATACAGGGAAAATTAAACAAGGAGATTCAATAGAATTATATGTAGCAGATAGGCATGACAAAGTATGGGAGGCCAGTGAACAAAAATTACGATTTCCTATTGTCCACGAACGAATGACCATAGGCTATATTGAAGTGCTTTATAGTGACCAGGGGTTTTCGAAAAATATACAAACCAATCTACTTGTTGATATTACTCAAGTGGCTATCATTAGCTTATTGTTTATTTTCATCCTCTACATAGTGTTAAGAAAAACTTTAGTGTCTCCTTTACAGTCATGGGAAGTAGCGCACCGCGCTTTAAGCTCTCTTAAAGAGGCTGTTTTTGTCTTAGATAAGGCAGGGGTTATCATTGATACTAATCCTAGTTACTTAAAAATGATCAAAAGCGCCTCTATAACCGATGAGAATCATACCCCTCCCCTGTATGCACAAGAGTACCCTGATTACACTGTGTTAGATTTAATTGAAAAACACGATCTGCAGAGTTGGGAAGGCGAGGTGGTTGTGGCCCGCCGTGAAGGTGACGATTTCCCTGGATTACTCAATCTACACAAAGTGATCAGTAAAGGTAAACTAGTGACTTATGTGGGTGTGCTAAATGATATAACCGAAGAGAAGGCTGCACAAAAAAAATTACAGCATCTAGCATACAAAGATACCTTAACTAAGGTCTATAATCGTCATGCTTTTATGCAAGATCTTGAGAATCAACTGCAAAAGGCGGCACTTGAAGAAAGTAATATTGCCCTGTTATATATAGACTTAGACAAGTTTAAGTGGGTAAATGATAGTTTTGGTCATCACGTAGGAGATCAATTATTGGTCGCTCTGTGCCAGCGCTTTTCAGAACAACTGCGTCAAACCGATGTTCTCTATCGGGTTGGAGGAGACGAGTTTACTATTATCGTAAAAGATTTTTATGATAGCAACGCGCTGGTCATATTGGCACAAAAGCTGATTGATATAGCCGCTCAAATATTTTTGTTAGATAATTTGCAAATCCATACAGGTG
Organism: Gammaproteobacteria bacterium; assembly: GCA_034111875.1. Lineage (GTDB taxonomy): Bacteria > Pseudomonadota > Gammaproteobacteria > Pseudomonadales > Balneatricaceae > Rs1. Next base: position 5,976 of record JAWUWK010000055.1, on the reverse strand, counting down.
TCAGTATAGGTATTTCTACCTATCCAGAAGATGCGCAAACTGCGCAAGCCTTGATCAAACATTCCGATGCAGCCATGTTTCAAGCAAAGAGCCAAGGTAGGGGAGAAATGTGTTTTTTCTCTTCGAAATTAGATCGACATAGAAAGCGAGAACAGAAAATAATCCAAGAACTTGAGCAGGCAGTCAAGGCTGGGGAATTCGAGCTCTATATACAGCCTAAAATATCACTCAATGGCAAAAACTTCTCTAGCAACAGTGCAGAAGCACTTATCCGCTGGAAACGTAATGGAAAAATTGTATGTGCTCCGGATGTTTTTATCCCCATAGCCGAGCAGAATAATTTGATTTGCGCCATTGGTTATTGGGTAATTGAGCAAGCCTGTATACTGCTTATGAAATGGCGAGAAGAAGAAAAAAAATCAATCAGCATAGCCGTCAACTTGTCGCCTAAACAATTACAAGACTCGAAGCTCTACAGCTATTTAAAAGCTAGCTTAGAGCGTTATCAAATTAAAGCAGGTGAATTGGAAATAGAGATAACAGAAAGTGCAGTTATCGAAGATATTGAAGGCTCGATTGCTACTTTACAACAAATTCGCTCTCTGGGTATTGTTATTGCAATGGATGATTTTGGCACGGGTTACTCGTCGTTAGGTTACTTGAAACAATTACCTATTGATATATTGAAAATTGATCGCTCTTTTATTAATAGTGTACCGGATGATGTCGATGACGTTGCCATAGTGTTGGCAATTTTTTCAATGGCGAATGCACTAGGTATTGGTGTGGTTGCCGAAGGAGTAGAAACACTAGAACAGTTAGATTTTTTAGTAGAATCTGGTTGTGAAATAGTACAGGGGTTTTATTTTTCTGAACCACTATCCATTGAGGAATTTAATCGTTGGTTACTAGATTTTACTAGATAAATGCTAAATAAAGCCTGATTCTTGGGCATTGATCTACGTTGTGGGAATGGAGTCTTAACCGCCTCGGTAGAGGTTTATAATGATGAAAATAATCGCCTAAGAGTGTGGCGTGTGAAGCAATTTTTCTAAGGCCTTGGAAGGGATAACCGACTTAAAATGTTGCTCTCTTTGCTGTGTTTTGCTTTATCTGAAGGTGTTTCGTCTCTGGCGCTTGTTGTTTCCACAGATTAAAAGCACCATAATAAGACTGTCTTGGTCGGTTTCTTGACCTTAGAATATACTAAGGGTGTTTTTTATTTTAAGTACCACCGATATTCTCTTTAGAAGAACAAGTAGTCTGCCTAAAATTTACTTCTTCTCGCTGTGATCGACCAAGTTCAACAAGCTCCTAGAGATATTTTGTGGATGGATATGGGTAGCGAGTGTCCCCGCGCAGTATTATCCTGTTCAAGAAAACTGTTAAGGCTAACTATACTATTAGCAGTTTAGATCTTGCGGAATTACTTTTTAATATTTTTCGCAAGCAAAAGACTATGATTTTTTGCCTGCAAATATCAATAGTTATATCGGGCTCGACTGAGTCTAAAGAGGATCGATGATCATTAAAAGGCCAATTGATAGGTCACAACTTTAGGAATCTTAGAATGAGTTATTTATGTATTTACCATAAAAACTGTACCGATGGTTTTGGTGCTGCGCTGGCAGTGAAAGTTTACTGCGATCGACTCGGGGTTGAATGTGACTATATGTCTGCACAATATGGTGATCAAGTACCTGATGTGACGGGAAAAACTGTATTCATTGTGGACTTCTCTTATGGCCGAGAAACACTTATCGCGTTGAACCAACAAGCAGATTCGTTAATCGTCATAGATCACCATAAAAGTGCAATGCAAGATCTTGAGGGACTTGATTATTGCATATTCGATATGTCACATTCAGGCGCAGTTTTAACCTGGCAAATTTTGAATCCTGAGATGCCAGTGCCACTGCTGCTCAATTACATCCAAGATCGTGATTTGTGGCTCTGGGACATGCAAAACAGCAAACAAGTTTCAGCCGCACTATTGACGTTGCCGAGGCAGCTAACGTTATGGATGGCCTATTTAAATGATGCAAAAGTAGCAGAATTAATTCTTCAAGGTGACGCTATTGTCGATTATCAAAATCTACAGTTAGCCCGCACCCCAAAAGGTGAGAAAATCCCTATGGGCAGCATTGGTGGTTATCGCGTCCCCTGCGTTAACGCGACACATTTGGTCAGTGAAATGGGCGATCTATTAGCTCAGGGTTTTCCGTTTGCGGCGTTATACTTTGATCGTTTCGATAAACGCGTGTATTCATTGCGTTCAGCTAAAGATGGCATTGATGTGGCGATTATTGCTGAAAAGTATGGTGGTGGTGGGCATTTTCATGCCGCTGCTTTTGCCGTTGATAAACCTGATGTTGATCTATAAACTGCTCTTAAAGAGAGAGGCCGGCAGTTCAATGAGTAATGGCATATGTTTATGCCATTACTCAGTTTGCAACCCAAAGCATAACCGGTGCGGTTAGTATAATTATTATATTTTAGTTCCCCATTGAGCCCAAGTGATTGTGTAGTGTATTGATTGTTATTTCCTAAAGTAGAGAAAACGCCGGTGAATAGAAAAATAACAAGGCTATTGTAAAGATGGCTTTTTTAAATAGGTGCTTTGTAGTTTGATGCTGTGTGTCTAATACAGGTGAGCTGTTTAATGTGATTGAGTTAGCTTTTGATTAGTTGGCATTATGTTTAACTATTGGTTGAGGGAGATCAAATGATAGAAAACACGATCGCTTAAGTTGAAATTAAGTGACTAATTTTACATATTATTTAATTTTATGAATTACATTTAATTTCAAAGTCTTGAAAGTATTTTTTTATTTTTATGAAATTAAATGTCGATTAATAGATAATATATTGTTTTTCTGTGTCGTCTTTTTTTTTAAGCTAAGGGTAAAATAATGACATTAAATATTGGTTTTTTCTTGTAGCGAAAGTTACCTGCTAATCAAACAATTACATTGAATCGAGGCGCATATATTTAAATGCAGCAAGCAAAACACATAGGCGCCATCAGATGAGTTTGACGGATTTAACTGTTGAGGATTTTCTGATTTAAAGACCTAGATAAATGACATGTTTCGCACGATAGTTTTGTCAGCTCAACAAGCCCTGACTCGCTAACAAAAGGAAATCAGGACGATCAGATTACATAACCATGACAAAATTATGAGGCGCGAAGTTTTGCTTTTGCTCAAGTCCATCTCGATAATATAAGCTGCTATATTAAGGAAAATGCTAATTTTCTCTGCCGGTTTAAACCGTCTAAATTCCTGAGGGCTAGCGCTGTTGAATGACGAAATTGTCTGACAAACGATTTAACCTATATTAAACCGGCCTGTTGGGGCTTAAAGAGCATCCCAATCTCGATGGTATCAATTGTCACTCGCCTTTAATCGATGCCTTGATTTCACAATGCTCTATGTTAGAGGCGCACGAGACTTGTGCGCATGTCCGTTAGCTAATTATAGCATGGTCAATAATTCTGGGTTGGCTTCAGGTTTAGTCACATGGTTGGCATAATTTGATAATGTTTTTATGGTCACGACTACGATTAGCTCCATGAAATGCTGTCTTGTAAAGCCCGCTGCTAAAAAGTCATTGATCTGAGCCTCTTCAACCCAACCGCGATTTTTGATCAACAGCTGGATAATGTTTGCGATGGCTCTATCTTCAGCATTTTCAATCTCAGCCCCACTATTGAGCGCATCTAAGCTCTGTTGGGCAGCACCTGATTTTTTACCCATTGCACGATGGGCGACGGTACAGAAATCACAATTGTTAACAACACTGCTGGCTAACAGCGCCACTTGCAACTGAGCGGCGGGTAGACTGCTCTGACTGAGTAATTCATTGAGTTGTAAATAGGCTTTCACCGCGATAGGTGCTTCAACCATGTAGCCAAATAAATTAGGTACAAAGCCGTAGCCTTTTTTAATGTTCTGCAATATATCTTGGCGCTCACCCGCAGTGTTTGCGACGGTGTGGAAAGTGAAATCGTTCATGTTGTACTCCTGTTAATGGTTTTAATAAAGCTAGAGAGGTCAGTTTAGAGAAAATGACTTGAACATTGAATGCTCAAAAATGTTATTTTAATGCTCTATCGTACGAAAAAGATAAACTTAGACCTTTTAGTGACATTTTATTTAATTCAGTTTTATTAGTAGTGGAAAGATGTATGCAGGCATTTTCTGGTGTACTTGCAACCTTAGGCATGCAGGTTGATATTTATCACAATGCAAAAATCTGTGGCCAGTGGCAAATTAGTGAGCATGAGGTAGGGTCAACCTGTTTTCATATCGTCACGCAAGGTCGCTGTTCACTGCAAGTGCCTGGCCATCTAGATTGCATTCTGAATTGTGGTGACTTAGTTATATTCCCCCGCGAATTGGCACACACGATGTTAGCTATTGATGGGGGTGACGGGCCGCAAGAGCACTTAGGTTTTGTCGAAGCTCGCGATAGGAAAGGCACCGGCATGTTGTGTGCGAAAGTGCAATTCAAACATCCGGCGGCACAACAGATATTAAACAGCTTACCAGCGATTTTTATCGTAGAAATTTCAGACAGTGTTCAGTGGTTAAACGCACTACTCAAATTAATAATGCACGAAAACTATCATGGCGGTTCCTCATCCAAGCTGATTCTAAACAATGTATCAGAATTATTATTTATCTATGCTTTACAACACTATTTCTCTCACCATCAACAAGTCAGCGCTAGTTTCCTAGCGCTTTACCAACATCCTCGACTGAGTAAATCCATAGAAGCTGTGCATCGTCATCCTCAAAAGCATTGGACGCTGGCGGAATTGGCTAGGGTAGCGAATCAGTCCCGTACTGTTTTCAGCAACCAATTTAAACAGCTCAGCGGCTGGAGTGTGATGCAGTATCTAACGTGGTGGCGCATGCAGTTGGCATGGAGCGCGTTGGTGGAAGGTCATAGCGTGTCTAATGTTGCTGAACAAGTGGGATACCAGTCAGAGTCCGCTTTTTCAAGGGTGTTTCAGAAACACTTCTCTATCAGCGCTGGAAAAGTAAGACGCAACCCAGAGCAGATTAATTTTCGTCGGGCAACCAGACCGCCAGTAATTGATGCCTAGATCTCACAGTGCTCTGTATGCCAGAGCCTATGTGATTTGTTCCTATGTTTCTTATGCGCCTCTGTTAGGGGCATCTTAAAAAAAGCACATTGATCGTGCAAAACATCTTGTTCAAATCTGCACAGTCAATTTGGATTGGGTTGTTCTGGTCAACTCCAGCCTGACACGTTTCTAAAGGAACTTTCAAATTCAATTGGCGACTGATCCAAGTTAGCTGAGTGCAGTCGATCAACATTGTAATATTTCATGTATCTAGCCACATCGTCATGCATATGTGAACGCTTTGGTTGAGGCACTTTAAATAGTCAATCATGCTTTAAGCTACCAAAGAATCGTTCAACAACTGAGTGTCCCAGCATGCTCCAACATCCCCCATGCTCGCTCTGTAACCTTGTTCTTCTAAAGCGACCACTCGTATACTGAGAACCTCTATCACTATGGAATACGACGCCTTTTGGTGGCTTGCGCAGGTGATGAGCCTTTATCAGTGCTCTTTCAACTAAGTCTAAAGTCATGCGCTTACAAATATGCCAGCCAACAATACGACGTGAGTATAAATCCATCACGATGGCGAGATATAACCAGCCTTCACCGGTTTTTAGATAACTAACATCGCCAGCCCAAATTTGGTTTGGGCCAATGGGATTAAAATTCATATTCAGTAGTTGTCTGCGACGGCATCACTGTGTTTGCGTTTAGTCGTTACTTTATAAGCGACGCGCTGTTCCACTATTAGCTGTAGCCTTTCCATAAGCTTAATTGTACGGTATCTAGTGACTTTGAAGCCTTCTTTGCGTAACGCTTTAGCCAGCTCTCTACTGCCTAAACTGTTTCTGCTTGCTTTAAATAAAGCTTTTGCTCGT
>JAWUWK010000054.1:0-14891 GCA_034111875.1 Gammaproteobacteria bacterium | reverse complement strand
TGATATCACGCGAGCTGATGCTGAATAGGCTTGCTGAAACTGCACTAACTGGGCCGCCTCTTCATCCAAATTGACCCCAATAATACTCGCCAAGGTATTTTCGGTACTTTTCATCACTGACTCGCTGGCGATTAAATTTATTTTGCCCGCCGCCGCTTTAGCGCCTATTTCTTCGATAATGCCCGCGTAATGGTCTTGTAATGAGCCGTTTATCAACAGTGTTTTGGATTGAATGTCCGACAGTGCCAACGCATTGCGGTTATCCGACACACCATCTTTATTAAAATCGAAACTGAATCTATCACCGGCCTTTGGCAAGCCGTCAATTTTAACATCATAGCCCTCAACGGCAAACGTTTGCCCCACAGTAAATACTTGATTTTGCTGTAGCACCGCCGGTGTACCTAAGCTGATAGGCTGTGGGTCAAGTGGGTTTGAAATATCGAATATACTGTATTGCATAGGTATAGCGTTATTGAAGACAACTTCAATCGGTGGAGACAACTGGCCCGTGCTGGCTATTTGACCAAAAGTGAGATTGTCTGGATCTGTTATCTCAACAGTAGCGACTCCTGAGCCCGAATTATTCGGGTTAGTGGTGATCCGGACCGGGCTTGCCAGTGCGACTTGCTTGGGGTCGGTCATGACACTGGATATAGCTTCGGCGGCAAAACGGGTCGGTTGTACTAAGAAGCTATCGCCTAAGCTAAAGTAGCTATTGGACTGCACTTCAATGTGCATACCGTCGAGCTTGGCATTCATCTTGCCCGTCAAGTTATCCAGAAAGTAAGTATTATCCGCCAGACCAGCGGCAGGTATCGCCGCGACTTTGGTTAAATTCGCCACTTCACCTGAAGGTTGGCGCTTGACCAACAGCTGATCATTGTCATTGACGATCAGTTCGTAATCATCGAGGGTTAACTTAGACACATCTTCGATGTTGACAAAAGTGGAATTTATGGTCGATAAGTTGCCTTGATCAGACTTTATCCGTGAGCGCATGGCTACACTGCTGTTGATGTCACTAAAAACATCGCCGCCTAGTTCATTATTTAAGTCCATTCCTTTACGGTGCTGAGTATTAGTCTCATCGGCTAGGGCCAGCGCTATCCGGCCCAATTCATTCAGGCTAGGTGTCAGCACTTCATTGCGAAAAGCCTTAGCACCGCCTAAAACACCCCCCGTCACTTGTTGGCTGATATCAATCTCTGAGCCGGACATTTTTATAAACACTTGAGATTGGGTAATGTCTGGGCTGCCCACCCTAAGCTCTACTTGATTAACCGTTTGACCAACAACGAGCGGCTGGCCATTTCCGATAAAAAGATTGTAGCTCTCGCCTTGCTCTACGACATTAACATCGACTATTTCGGCAATTCTTTTGACCAATACATCGCGCTGATCACGCAGTTCATTGACCGGCTGATCTCGGCCAATCAGATAGCCAATTTGATCATTTAGCGCCGCAATCGAAGTCGAATATTCACTCAAATTCCCCGCTGACGCTTCCATTGCCGCATTGACTGAATCATTTTGGAGTTTTAAGTTAGCCGACAGCGTATTAAAACGCCGCGCTAAGGCATCCGTTTCTTCAATATATAATTCACGATTAGCCAGCGAAGTAGGATCATCGACTGCGTTTTGCATGGCCTTAAAATAAGTATCTAAGGAGGCTGATATACTAGTGGTGCTAGAGGCCAGTAAATTATCTGTTTGGCTGATCAGAGTATCACTGAGGTTCAATGATTTGTAATTGGAGATATCAGACCAATATTGACGGGTAATAAATTGATCTGTGGCGCGATCGACGCCCTGGATATAAGCGCCTTGGCGATCGACAATCGACACAAAATTAGCCGTTTGACGCGAGTAGCCCTCAGTGCTGGCATTGGCAATGTTTTGGCTGACCGTCGACAGCGCCGTCCGGTTCGCCATTAACGCTTGGCTGCCAATATTGAGTAAATTAAAACCTGACATATTACCTCCCAGTAACCGATCACTAAGAGCAACATCCCATCACTGATTACTGGAGGTGATTATTGCTCTCTAGCCCTGTCTATTTAAACCTAAACAGCAGTGCTTTACCTATAGTTTATAGCGGCCAAAATTCAACCTTCGTTAGCTGTTTTAGTCGCATTTGCTAAAATATCGCCCTTGTAAATACTGGATATTTTAGCCGCGTAGCGCGGGTCGGTTGCATAACCTGCTTCTTGTAGTAATTTCAAATACTTATCTGGATCTGCTGCATTGCTAATAGCCTCCTGATAACGCGGACTATTCTTTAAGAATTGAACATAATCTTTAAAACTATCTTCGTACGATCCATAAGACCTAAATTTGGCCACTTCCTTGGCCATGACACCGTCAATAAACTCTAACGTATTAGCCGCTTTATAATCGCCATCCCAACTGCGCCCAGCTTTTATATTGAATAAGTTGTAGCTGTTGTCACCGCCTCCATCACGCACCATATGCTTGCCCCAACCGGTTTCAAGTGCCGCTTGCGCCAATAACACTTTGGGGTCTACCCCCAATTCTTTGGCGACTTTTTCAGCTAATGGCATTAAGTTCTCGACAAACTCTTGCGGTGAGCTAAAACGCTCAGGCATATTGGCATTGGTCTGCTGGTAAAGCGCTTCTTTTTGCTGTTGCAGTTCAGTGATCGATTTTTGCAAGGCGATATCATTTTTGTTGGCGCCAAATTCATACTCACCTAATACTGCTGCCGCCGCTAAGTTTGCACCATTGCCATAGGCACGACGCAACCAATCTTCAGTGGTAGCAGCCCCTACTTGATCTTTATCTGACGCTTTCTCAGTACTGATTTTCAGCTGATTACTCAACTGCTTTACCAGCACATCGGTTAAGCCAATGCCCCGACCTTCAACCATTTCTAAGGTCATTTGCTGATCCATCATGTCTTGATAGAAACGCACATCGCCGCCGGTAAACACATTGTCCGGGTCGGAAAACGATTCATTGGCATCACGCATACTCTGTAGCATTTGATTGAGAAATATTTGCTCAAATTGCTTGGCGACATCCCGCAGCGCCTCAGGGCTATTGTTTTTAGCTTGGGTTTTTAAGCTCTGCAAGCTATTAAGATCAGAGTAAAGCCGACTATGCTTTGGCACATCAGGTCTATCAATACTCATAGGCTATCCCCTTTTATATCACTAATAGATCAGCTTTGATTGCGCCAGATTGTTTTAAGGCCTCAAGAATGGCCATTAAATCACCCGGCGCCGCACCTACTTGGTTGACTGAATCGACAATTTGCTGCAGCGAAGTGCCCGCGGCAAAATTAAACATATGCCCAGAGCCTGCATCGACTCTAAGGCCCGTTCTAGGGGTGATTACTGTGTCACCACCAGCGAGGGCATTGGGCTGATCTACATCTTGATTTTCGGTAATAGTGACCGTCAAGCCACCGTGGGTGACCGCCACCGGCGACACTTTCACATCTTGACCAATCACAATAGTGCCCGTGCGCGAGTTAATAATAATTTTCGCCGTCTCTCTGGCGGGTGTCACTTCTAAATTTTCTAGTACAGACACAAAAGATACCCGCTGCGAAGGATGTCTCGGCGCTCTGACACGAATAGAGGTAGAGTCCAATGGCATCGCCGTGTCTTGTCCTAACAAGTTATTAATCACATCCGCGACGCGGCGCGCAGTCGTGAAATCTGAATGGTTTAAATTTAGGGTTAAGCTATCGCCTTGGGTAAACGAGTTTGGCACGGTTCTTTCAACGGTAGCGCCATTCGCTATACGACCCACACTCGGCACGTTTAAACTCACTCTTGAACCATCGGCGCCATTGACACCAAAACCTGAAACCACCAAATTGCCTTGGGCTATTGCATAGACCTTGCCATCGGCACCTTTTAACGGAGATAGCAGCAAACTGCCGCCGCGCAAGCTTTTGGCATCGCCCAATGTCGATACGGTAATATCAATGGTTTGACCAATTTTTGAAAACGGCGGTAAATCCGCATGTATGGCGACCGCTGCGATATTTTTAGACGACGGATTCACATTGGCGGGAACTTGTACGCCAAAATTATTCAGCAAATTTCTAAACGTTTGCGCAGTGAAGTTAGATTGATCTCCAGAGCCTTCTAAACCCACCACCAAACCATAACCCACTAGTTGGTTATTTCTTATACCGGCGATCGAGGTCAAATCTTTAATTCTCTCTGCCATGACACTGCCAGAGAAAATCAAGATTATGAGTAAATACGTTATTTTTTGCATACTGTTACCTATATGTTACGACTCTTGAGGCTATTTTCAGCGTTCTAGCGTTTAAAAAGGCAGCAACGCGCTAATGAAAAATTTTGATAACCAGCCCATTGTATTGGTATCGTTGACTTGCCCAGTACCACTATAACTTATGCGTGCATCAGCCAGCTTAGCCGAGGATACAGTATTATCAGCTGCGATATCTTGCGGCCTAATCATGCCACTGAGCTGGATGTACTCATCACCTTGATTTAACTTCAGCCATTTCTCACCGCGCACCACCAATATCCCATTGGGTAGTACTTCATGCACAGTCACCGAAATACTGCCATTTAAGCTGTTGCTAATATCCGAGCTGCCCTCACCTTCAAATTCCGTGGTCGGACCTGTGATACTCGTTTCAAACCTATTCCACAGATTGCCAAGCACTGTCGGTGCCGCTAACGTAGTACTGCTGGCTTTATCTGCGGACGTTTTAGCATTTTTACTGGCCGAGGTACTCTCATCTAATAACACTGAGATGATATCGCCAATTTGATTGGCTCGACCATTACCGTAGAGATCACGCCTGGCCGACAGATTGACAATAGAGCCAGTCACTGGGCTGGGTTGACGTAAGTTTTGTGAGGGAACCGGAGCAAAATACGGATCATCTGGCTTAACTGTTTTTTGCACACAGCCGGCCATTAATAAGGCGGCCATCATGATCAATACTAACTTTTGCATAAAAGCACCTTCACTGATTGATTATAACTGCTGGTTCACAAAGCCAAGCATTTCATCAGCCGTTGATATCACTTTCGAATTTATTTCATAGGCTCTTTGAGTGGTAATCAAGTTGACTAATTCCTCCACCGCATTGACGTTAGACGCCTCTAACATATTCTGCCGCGTTTGACCTAAACCGGCATCCCCGGGGTTTGCAACTACCGGCGCGCCACTGCTGCCGCTCTCTGTAAATAAGTTTTGGCCTATGGCTAACAGCCCGGCGGGGTTAACAAAAGAGGCGAGAGTTAACTGACCTATATTTTGCGGCGCTGTATTACCTGCCGTCGTCACAGTGACAGAACCATCAACCGCCACCGAAAAGTTATTCACTTCTGCGGGCAAGGTAATTGCCGGTTCTATTAACAGCCCTTCGGCTGTTGTTAACTCATTATTGCCGTTAAGATGAAACTGACCATTTCGAGTGTAACCTACTTCGCCAGTGGGCAGGGCCACTTGAAAGAAACCGTTACCGTTAATCGCCACATCAAAGGGCTGGTCGGTTATCTGCACTTCACCGCCGGTGAATTGCTTTTGAGTACTGACCACCCGCACGCCATTGCCTAGCTGTAAACCAGAGGGCAACTGCGTTCCATCGGCTGAATCGGCCCCGGGTGCCCTTTGCACTTGATAGAGTAAATCTTCAAATACCGCTCTATCTTTCTTAAAACCAACAGTGGCGACGTTGGCCAAGTTGTTAGAAATAACTTTTAGTTGGGTATCTTGTGCCGAAAGACCCGTTTTAGCGACGTACAATGCACCGTTCATGTCTTTCCCCTAAATAACCTTAAGATTGCAATATCTTTGCTGCTGCGGTTGAGTTTTCCTCAGCCGTTTTCATCATTTTAATATTCATTTCAAACTGTCTGGAGAGACTGATAATATTAGTTAACTCGTGAACAGCATTCACATTGCTCGACTCGACAAATCCACTTTGCAAACGCGCATTGGGATTAACCTCGAGCACTTCCCCACCGTCTATTTTCATTAGGCCGTCAACGCCTTTGTAGGAGTTCTGTGGATCCAGCGTGACCATTTTTAATTGATCAATCACCACAAGATCGGTCGCCGCTTCGCCTTGAGGTTTGACGCTGATACTGCCATCAATGGCAATATCGATTTGATCAAAAGGCGGCAATACAATTTGATTGCCCCCCGCCCCAATCACTGGCAAACCACTGCCGTTTATGATCAAGCCCCCTGGGGTTATTTGCAGCTCTGTAGAACGCGTATAAGACTCAGTACCATCTTTCGCCTGCACTGCCATCCAAGTATCACCCTGCATAGCGACGTCTAAATTGCGCCCTGTTTGCAATAACGTGCCAGAGGTTCTATCGGTGGCGGGCCGCTCTGAAAGCGAGTAAACCCGCGATGGCTGGCCATCGCCAAACACTGGCATAGCACGCGCCTGCTCTAGGTCGGCTTTAAAACCTGTCGAAGAGATATTTGCTAAGTTGTTTGCATGAGCTTGCTGAGAAAGCATGTTCTGCTTTGCGCCGCTCATGGCTAAATAGATAACCTTGTCCATATGTCTGCCTTAATGAGTGCTAGATGACACAATTAATAGCATTTAACATGCCAACAAATTCAAAAGGTGCTCTATAACCTTCAAAAAAAATCCCTAGTAGTTAGAATACTAAGGATTTTTTAATTAATACATCAGCCTTAAATCTGCAGTATGTTCTGTGTCACAGTATTCAAGGTTTCTAAGGTTTTAGAGCTCGCCTGGAAATTTCGCTGTGACTCAATCAACTGCACTAACTCGGCCGATAAATCCACATTAGACGATTCTAGCGCGGATGAACGCAAACTACCGTTAAGACCAGAACCCGGTGGATTCAATACCGGCTCTCCAGAGGCATTAGTTGCCGCCCATTGAGTATTACCGCTAGGCGCCAAACCGGATTGATTTTCAAAGGTCGCCACGGCAACTATACCCAAGGTAGTATTTTGGTTGTTGCTGAAGGTGGCGATCATTTCGCCACTTGGGGTAAAGCTAACCCCAGTCAAATCGCCTTTGGTATAACCGTCTTGACTTTGACCTTTAACAATTTGCTCATTGGCAAACTGGGTTGTGCCGGTTAAATCCAAGGTGATCGTTGTTGATGCATCTGCGGGGTCAGCCCCTGTAATAGTGATATTTGGCACTTGTGCATCCACACCGGTGGGTACAGCTTCACCATTAACCGTACTCAAAATACCATTGGAAGGATTAAACTTAACCACGATAGGACCAATTTCCGTCTGGGCCAAAGCAGAACCCGCATCGGCTACTTTACCTATATCTAGGGCTTCAGGTCGCTGACCCAGAGGATTGAGGTAAGCGTACATGCGGTACACTCCTTGGAATGAATTATCACCTTCGGAAATCGCCGGGGTAGAAACGGGGTTAGCCGGCGTCCCTGCTGCCCCTCCGAAAAAGTTACCGACCGATTGAGTAATACCTAATGATAAATTGCTAACATTACCTGAATCCGCTTTAAAGGTAAAAGTCATTTGGTTTGTCGCCGCATCAAAAGACATCGTCTCTATATTTGGGTTAGCATCTCTAATTTGAGTCTCTTTTGAAATAATCTCATTGGCTACTTGCTCTCTCGTTAGAGGATCCGTCTCTGATGCATTTAAATTAAATGGAATACCCGCAACACTAAACTGCTGAGATTCTATAAAGGACCCAACGGGCGCAACTGATGGAAGAATACCACCGCCACCAACAGGTATATCAAATATATGTGTTTCGTTACTGTCACGTTTAGTTATAACTTCATTGGTCAAATTGGGGCCGGTTACAAGGCCACCATACTCTGTAGAGTCCGCTTTGTAAGTGACCACCAAATTACCGGTAGCAGGCGCTGTATCGTAAGTAATATTGCCAATACGAGGGTCTGAAATTTGTAATTGTGCCAGCTTATCCGCGGTGATCGTTTGAACCGTACCAACAACAGCATTAAAATCTGTAGTTGCAGCTGGATCTATACCCAGCACCCCCGACAAATCAAAAGTTGTGGCTGCTGCTAAATCAAAGGCATGCATTTCATTCTTAGATTGCTGCTCAACCATATCATAGCGAATGGTATGCTCATTACCTAAACTATCAAAAGTACCTACAGTAGTACTAAAAGTATAAGATCCAGATTCTGTGCGGCTATAGGGCTCTATCAATGCATTGGCATCTTTGGCCTCATCGATATTGAACGACAGAGACATCTGCTCAGTTGCCTTTGGCGGACTCTCTTTCTCACTGACTCTTAAATCGCCAATCGGCAGACGATTACCTGTCTCATCGACACCATAGCCCTGTAAGTTTGAGCTGCCTTTTGAGACGATGAAACCTTCTTTATCTAATTCAAATGAACCGTCACGAGTATAAGTAACATTACCGCGACCGTCATCTAGCTGAAAAAAGCCACTGCCATCGATAGATAGGTCTAAGTTGTTATTGGTAAACTGAACGTTACCACCGCTAAAGTCTTGGGCTATATCAGACACCAATACTCCAGAGCCCGGCACATTGTTGGCACCAGAGCCTATCGCCGCCGTTGCGTATATGTCCGCGAACTCGGTCCGCGATGATTTAAAACCGGTAGTACTTGCGTTTGCGATGTTATTACCTGTGACATCAAGTGCCTGTGTTGCCGCACGTATTCCAGATATCGCCGTGTTAAATCCAGCCATGTTACTTTTCTCCTAAACGCTAATTCTCAATACGTTTTCCATCGCTGTTGATCCAACAGCCGTGTTAACTTGCATGCCAATGCCATTTTGCCCAAGGGTAACACTGGTGACTTTGTTGTCTAAGTAGGTATCTATTCTGATATAACTGCCATCTTCCAACATCGCCTCGGCTTTCAATGTATACTCACTGCCTGCTTTGTCGGTATCTCCCTGCCATTTAAAGTCCTCATTGCCCGCACCATAAGCACCTAAATCAATAGATTCGACAGTACTACCATTGGCATCGGTGACCGTTAAACGCACGTTATCGGTTTTACCCGGTAGCGCCAACATGCCATTTACCTCGCCTTTGTGATTACTTAAAGTCTTGTCAGTAGAGAGCAATACATTCTGCCCGACCATTGAAGATGCCTGTAACGCAGACTGACTCGACAGCATTGATTGCGTCATACTGGCCACTGAGTTCGAGAGGTTATTCATACTCTCGACTTGGCTCATGTTAGAGATCTGACCCATGAAAGCTTCAGTATCGGTCGGACTTGTAGGGTCTTGATTTTTCATCTGCGCAATCATCAGTTTCATGAACATATCACTATCTTCTTGAGACCTACTTTTCGCCACCGCGCTATCAGAGCCTTGATTGGCCTTGTTTATTTGTTGGTATATATTGTCATTATTGGTATTAATTGTACTCATAAATCACCTACGCTTGCCCTAACGTTAAAACACGTTGCATCATTTTCTTTGCTGAATCCATAACATCCGCATTTATCTGAAAAGATCTTGAGGCTGAAATCATATCGGCCATCTCTTCCACGACGTTGACGTTAGGGTAATAAATAAAACCATTTTCATCTGCCAAAGGGTGACTTGGCATGTATTCTGGTTGCAGAGGCGCAGTGCTCTCTACGATACCTTTTATCTGCACTCCCTGACCCGGCAACAAACCAATGTTCTGGCTCTGCAACTGATGTTCAGTGGGTGCTTGTACGGCGAAGACAGGCTTACGTGCTCTATAAGTATCGCCGACACTTGAACTGATACTTTGAGCATTCGCCATATTACTGGCAGTGGTATTCAAGCGCACGCTTTGAGCGCTCATCGCAGAGCCCGATATACTGAAAATATTAGCCAGTGACATTATGAAGTCCCCTTAATGGCAAATTTTAAGCCCTTGAATTTTCGGTTCAAAAATTCAAAAGACGCTTGATAAGCTAAAGTGTTTTCACCGTATTCAGCCATTTCTTCTTGTACATCTACTGTATTGCCATCGACGGATGGCTGAGTCGGCACACGGTACATAAGATCGGCGGCGTAATCGGGATCAATCACAGCAGTCTCGTGTGACGCATGCGTCGTTTGAGCACGCAGCACATTCTTCAATTCGCCATTCAATATCGCTTTAAAATCCATATCTCTTGCCAGGAAATTTGGCGTTTCGGCATTGGCTATATTATTCGCCAAAATTTCTGCACGATCAGCCCGCACTTGTATTGCCTGCTGATGAATCCCTAGTGCGCCATCGAATGTTATTGCCATTAATCACCTCATTACTTTATGCCAATGAATATAGCAAATAACGTGCCAGTTACCGGAAATGTGTAACAAACTGTTATTAAACGATTTTTTCGACATGCACAATGACTTGGCAAACAACTGCCGCTATAAAACACCGTAATTGCCGCTTCAAGTTGATTTCTTGATAGGTACTCTGATTGATGTATTAAAGACTAAACAAATATTTGATAGTCAAAACTTTGCACAATCAGATGAAATTCACTCTCCAGCGAATTGCTTTAGGAAAGAAGTTAGGCATTATGCACTTAGTAGCGAGCGAAGCTAATGTAAGACAAGGCGAAATAATCTGCAAAGCCGCACTTTTGCAGTAATTAATGGGGATTTTAGTTTCTTTAACGCCGTGTTACTGAGCATGGCAATAAAGAGACTGCTTTATCATTTGAGCCCACTTGCCGTTCGACAATTAATACACATGTTCAACAAATTGCAGACATTTGGCAGATCTGGGCTGGATAGGAATGAAAATGCGCCGATAAAAAACCTAAACGACTGTCGTCTAAAATAACGGTTGTAGAGCCTTAGGCATTTAACACTTAATCGCAAGGGAGTAATTGAGGGGGCTATTTGGCTTTATAGAGGATACCGGGGTGGCAGTGGATCATTTCAAATTTATCGGTTAGCCCAGGCAATGATTCTGAAGCACCTAGCATTAAATAGCCGCCTCGCTTTAACTGACCGTGAAGCTTTTCGATAATTTTTCGCTTCAGGTCCGATGAAAAATAGATCAAGACATTGCGGCAAAAAATAACATCTTGCTTACCTACCATACCGTAACCATCAAGCAGATTGATGCCTCTAAAGGTAACGGCGGCTTTGATTTGCTGGTTTACCTGCCATCTATTATCAGCCATTTTGGTAAAAAATTTTTCTTGGCGCGGTTTACTCAAACCCCGACCTAGCGCAAATAATTCATATTCACCTTTCTTAGCCGCCTCTAGCACTGTCGAAGATATATCAGTCGCAACGATATTAATCTTCGCCCCGCGGGCAATTGGAGTGGCGTCAATATATTCGCTGGCAACCATAGAAATGGAATAGGGCTCTTGGCCTGTAGAACAGGCAGCAGACCAAACGTTCATTCGAGCGCTGGAACTATTCATAAACTCAGGAAAGAGTTTTGTTCTTAGCAAATCATAAGGATGATTATCCCTAAACCATAAAGTTTCATTGGTCGTCATGGCATCGACCACTTGGTCAGCTAAACGTTTCCCTGAAGGTTTTGACATGGCTGTGACTAGCTGCTCCAAACCGGAAAAAGCTTGTTCGCCCATGACCTTTGACAGCCGAGACTGCACCAAATACTGCTTATTTTCCGCTAGCACAATGCCGCAGCTATTTTCCAAATAGCTGCTAAATTGTTTAAAACCTTGCGGTGTAATACTAAATGAGTTCATAGGTAACTGGGCTCTATACTGGTTTTTGGTTTCTGACTTTATCAATTCTTTCTATGACAGCATTGGCAATATCGTTAGGATTAAACTTAGCTAAGAATCCATTTGCGCCAACTTTCTTAACCATAGACACATTAAACCCACCACTTAAAGAGGTATGCAGAACGATATGGAAATCATTCATACGCTCATCGTCTCGAATCATCGCCGTTAAGGTATAACCATCGACTTCAGGCATCTCTATATCGGAGATCATCATTAGAAAATGTTCGTTCAAAACAACCCCATTTGCAGCGAGACCATCAAGCATTTTCCAAGCTTCCATACCATTGTTGCACTGAGTAACACCAACCCCTAGATTTTCTAAACTACGCTGCATTTGATTTCTGGCAACACTCGAGTCATCCACAATCAAAACGTTATAATCACTGGCTTTCTTGCGCACCGCATCAGTCGCAATGTCAGCGCTGACATCAGTTGACATTGGATATAAATCAGCCAATATTTGCTCGACATCAAGAATTTCTACGATTGAACCCTCGTGCTCAAATATAGCGGTAAGATAATTTTCCACACCTATTTCAGCCGGTGGCGCATTAATTTGATCCCAATTAGTATTGATAATCCGATCAACTTTACGCACTAAAAACGCTAATGTGCGCTTGTTATACTCTGCTACAATCAAAAAAGCATCCTCAGGATTCTCTCTTGAAAGCGCCTGGCGGCCAATTGCCTCCGAAAGGTCGAGCACTGGAATTGTTTCACCACGTATATGGGCCATTCCTTTGATAGCCGTGGTCTGACGCGGAATTTCCGTAAGCGAAGGACACTGCAAAACTTCTCTTACTTTAAAAACATTAATGCCATATTGTTGATCAGACTCCAGATTAAACAACAGAAGCTCTAATCTATTTTGACCTACTAACTGAGTCCTTAGGTTTACACTATCTAGAATACCTGACATGATTTATATTAAACCCCAACTTTTTACTAAATCAGTAATTCACATTAAGTCAACTGATAATTCAGGACATAAACGTGACCTTTTTGAAACTAAGCTACTTTAGCGCTGTTATGTTTTTTTTAACTAGTACCGCCAGCGCTTCGACCAGTTTGTATCAACAAATTGAACAACAAGTTCTAGCAGATTTATTTAATCTACATCCAGCTGCTAATATTAATATAGCCTTTAATCTTCCAAATACGCAGAAAAAATTTTCCAAATGTAATAATTTCTATCTTCCAAAAGTAAAAAAACTCTCTTCTGGAGGCAGATTATCTTTAAGATTAACATGTAAACAGCCTAATTGGTCTACTTACCTCACTATTAAAACGTCTATATCATACCCTGTAGCTATTGCCTTAGTACATATAAACAAAGGAAAAAAACTACAAACACAGAATGTCAAATTCGTTTCGCGAGACATTACTAAACTAAACAGGGGGTATTTCACCTCTGGTGAACAAGTATTCGGCAAGGAAGCCAAACGCAGTATAAAAAAGGATCAAGCTATCCTACCCACAAGCTTGATAGAAGCTACCATGATCCTTAAAGGTGACTCAGTAATGATACAGGCACAAGTCGGAGGATTGTTTATATCAACCCTTGGCACAGCACTTCAAAACGGCAGAGAAGGTCGCCAAATAAGCGTCAAAAACAATCGATCGGGTAAAATAATCCGCGCTTATGTGTCTGCCATCGGTATAGTCACTACCACACCTTAAGAATCTGTTGATTAGTCTTTACATACGTGCGAACATTATAATATTGGAGGCATCTGTATCAAGCATTTAAAGTGTGTTTCTAAGAAAATTAAATAATTTTAATAATAATCGTAATTTTTATTAAAGTTCCGCTTAGAGTAGCCGTTAACCCAACTATAATTTATAGAGGATACAACAATGGTTATTGATCTTACGAGTGCATCATCCCATTCGATGACGCGTGACAAGGTCAGCACCCAGCGTAGCGCAGGGGCTGAATCAATTGTCACTCCAACGCCATCAACTGGGTCAAAAGACACTTTTGAATTAAGCACTACAGCACAAGCTTTAAAGAAAGCGGATGCAATAATTGCCAACACTTCTGATGTTAATACGGATAAAGTGTCCAGCATTAAAGCAGCGATTGCCGACGGCAGCTTTTCAATTGATTATAAAAGTGTTGCTGAAAAGTTATTAAATTTTGAGTCTCAACTAAGCTAATTTATGACCTTAGAACTTCATTCTTCTTTCGATACCCTGACGTTAGCGGGTATCGAACAGCTAAAAACACTGCATGACATTCTGGCAGATGAATTAACCGCGCTTACCGATCGAGATCTAGTTAAAATTAAAGCTTGCGCTATTATAAAAGTACAAGTTTTAACAAACTTTTCTGAAAACAGTCAACATCGAACAGCCCTCTTAAAAAGCCAAAACTGCTCTTCTGACAAAGCAGGTATCAGCTTTTTCTTCGCTAAGTGCGCTGACAGCAAAGCCAAATCAGTCTACCTTCAACATTGGACACAGCTTGAAGAGACACTATGTGCCGCAATAGATGCAAACAATATTAACGAGCAAGTCTTGAAAAGAAATCAAAAGAACTTAGATACTATTTTGGCGATCCTTCAAGGCCAACAAACACACAACGTACTTTACGACGCCAAAGGCGACAAAGGCGACTACACTGGACAATCCAGAATAGGCAAAGCTTAGTCTTTTACACTGCTAATTATTATTCCAATATTTATCCCATTCTAGGTGTTTTTTATCTAGTTAATTTAGGTATAATAACCGCCTCTCAAGGTCTCAGTAGCTCAGCCGGATAGAGCAGCCGCCTCCTAAGCGGCAGGTCGGAGGTTCAAATCCTCTCTGGGACACCAAGTTAAAACCCGTTCATTTGCCAAGCTTTCGATAGCTAAGTTTAAATTATGACTGATCCCAGCCACAAATATCAAACTGTCGCTTTTTTTCGTCCTCGACCCCCACTGCAAAAACCTATTAACATGATGGATCGCAACCATTACATAAATTCATTTAGTCTATGTTATATTATTACCTGATTAGCCACATACCTCCGCTATTGATAACTGATTAAAAAGGCAGCACTCTATTTATAATCAGTGGGGCACTTGGAGGTCGTTATGTCAATCAACAAAATCCAATATCAAAAGGGCTTTAGTATGTTCGATTTTCTCGACAACGATGGCACTGAAGAGCAGTGTGAAGCAGCATTATTTAAATGGCGATGGCCTC
>JAWUWK010000053.1:0-18852 GCA_034111875.1 Gammaproteobacteria bacterium | reverse complement strand
AACCTCTTTTCTTTAGCACATATATCTGGCATCGTTGCTCATAAGTCAGCTGTTGGTAATGTCTCATTATCGTTACATCTCTTGCCGGAGAAAAAGATAGAAGCTTACCTTCAGCTGGCTTCTCTTTCTACGGGATTAGATAATGCACTTCAGATTTGAATACAGGTATCTTAAAATGCACTGATTTTCGTAGAAAAGTATCTGCTACTTCAAGTATTATCTTTAATAAAATCAGAGAGTCTCTCAAAGACTGGTTTGGTACATTAAAAATCAAAAAAATGGTATTAGCGCGCTTGGCATACAACGTTTATTAGGCTTTGGAAGTTACCAAACTTCTGGGACACTATGACATAAACTACACTCAGCAATGGTAAATCTTGAAAGAGAAAAACTATCTGGTCTCGTAGAACTTGATGAAACGTTTGTTGGTGGATCGATTTCAAGAAAAAAATTATAAATCAACATACTAAAAATAAAATAATTGTTCTAATAGCTGTTGAACTACTTGAAGCAGAAGACTTTGGGCGAGTACGTTTAAGGTAGGTTTCTGCAGCAACAAAAGAAAATATTGAACAGTTTATTCTTGGCGTAGTGGAGCCTGGAAGTGTTATTTACAATGATGGCTCGCCTGCCTATAACTGGGTTAAAGAAAATGGATACCCTCATCATAAAGCTGTTCATTTAGGCTCTAATGTTGCAGCACATATAATTACGCCTGGAGTTCATAGAGTAGGGTCATTACTAAACAGATGGCTTTTAGGTGCGTACTAAGAAGCTATCCGAGAAAAGCAGTTAGAGTATTATCTTGACGAATACACTTTTAGGTTTAATCGAAGGAAGTCAAAATCAAGAGAACTTTTTTTATCGGCTGATGGAACAAGCTGTCTTAACTGCTCCACTTACTTATCAAAATATAAAAACCCGATAACCACTACATATAATAGGTGGTCGGCCTAAGCAGATAGTCATTATATAAACACAGTTTATTAAAGGTGTGTGAAGGAGCGGCAATGAAATTTTAACAACAAGAACTGGTAAATGACACCTTTAAGACATTAGCCAGTGCTATGATTAAATTTGAAAGACTGCTTAAAAGCTCCACATTTCCACTTTGGCTACCGCTAACTGACTCCGAAAGCAACGGGGCTGTCGATGAAAGACAAGGCTTTAAAGCTTTATACGGATCTGTGGTATCTGGGAGAGGATGACGGTAGGTTAACCATTAACTATCATCGGTTAATTGTCGCAAATACTGAGCTAATTGAGACTACAGAGTAACTTAACACCGCCAAATTGAATTTCAAACGGCATACTGCCAAGTTGAAAAAGACCCAAGCAGTATTAACAAACTAGTACAGCGTTGCTGTCGCATCCTCACACAACGTTTACAGCGAGCAGGATTGGCCAGGCTTCATTTAAAATACTGTTACCGCATAGTAACCATTCTAAGTGTCGGTTGTCGTTCTGTGCAATTTAGTTGGTACTCTAGTGGACGCTTCTATAAAACGCATAAGCCTACAACAGTATTTAGATAAACGACTGAAACTAAATCAATCTAGCCAGCACGTTCAAATACAAAAGCTATCCAACTTGAGGCCCAGTTCGATATTAGCTTAAGTTCAGAGTCAAGTACCCATAATGCGCGCAAATGCCACTTCACTATTAAACAAACTGATTGGAGCAAAAAATGCCTTAGAAGGCCTGGAACACCCCACTGTCTTTATTAATTCATTTCACTGCTGTGTGGTTTAATAATATAGAAGCGGTTCTAGAGCCTTAACTTAATGATTCAAGTGTTGATAGCACTCATTGCTTACCTGCACTAGACACAATAAATATACATAAGCAAGCAAACTCGATATCAAATTCGTCGATTGATTGACTCAAATTCAATGGAGCGTCGGAGTATGAAGGACCGGCTAAATATTTAACCGGACACTAATGAATTCAGTTACAAAAAAATCAGCTTTTACCAAGCTTTAATCAACCAGTCAAGTGATCTCTTGACGAGCGACAAAGCGCGTTACTCTGTGAATGATGCAGAACCTTTAATCGCTAACTTGAGAATTCATTGTTATAGAGAATAAATAGCCACGGCCAGAGTAATAACTGTAGATGACGAGTCAACTCTGCAAAGTTCTAGTACATCGACAAATAGAACAAAGTTAATATTCTTAGGCATTGGATAAATAAGCCATTAAAAAATCGCAGAAAATGACGTGAACTATTATAATTTCTATTTTTTAACCTAGCCGGAAAGCACTGTGAACTCAAAATTATTACATCATTTAGCCACGGCTGTCGCCTTTGCTTTTCTGATTGCGTGGTATTACGCTTTAGAGTCTTTAGGTTTTTTGGACTTTATGAGCGATCTTATGCCGATTAATTACCAAGGCGCTGGTTTAATGCTGGGCATAGGGTTTGGGATGACACCGGCTTTTTTTATTTGGAGCAGGTTTAATCGTTGGGCTGAGCAAAAACTGCAAATAAAAGGTATCTATTACGAAGACGGTTTTTATAAAGATGAAAAAAATGACTAATAAACAGGCCTACTTAATTGGCTGGATTAAGATTTAATTCAGGTTTATTAAATTATTCCGGATGGGTACTGTAGGAGTGTTAATAATTTAGGCATTTTAATGATGCTGTGTAAAAAACAGCATTCAGGCTTAACCTAGTAATAACTAGATTAAGCCTGGCTTAATTTATGTCTATTATAGGTGCTGGATTCTATTCAGGCCTGCGATAGCCGCAACACGGTATGCTTCAGCCATGGTTGGATAATTGAAAGTAGTATTAACAAAATAGGCCAAAGTGTTGCCCTCGCCTTTTTGGCCCATGATTGCCTGACCTATGTGTACGATTTCCGATGCCTGATCGCCGAAACAATGAATACCTAATATTTTTAACGACTCTGGATCAAACAATAGCTTTAACATGCCTACCGGTTGACTGGTAATTTGTGCTCTGGCAGTATCTTTAAAAAATGCTTGGCCTACTTCATAGGGAACACATTCTGTGGTCAATTCTTCTTCTGTTTTACCTATGGAGCTAATCTCAGGGATAGTATAAATGCCAGTAGGGACTTCATTAATGTACCTAAAATCACCATTGCCAATTATGTCGGCAGCCGTTGAGCGCCCTTGATCAATCGCGGCTGATGCGAGGCTGGGCCAGCCGATAACATCGCCAACCGCTGAGATACCTTCAACTGAGGTACGATAACGATCATCAATTTCTAGCTGACCGCGACTATTGGCCTCTAAACCCGCATTTTGTAGTTGTAATGCCGCTGTATTACCTGTCCTGCCATTACACCATAGGAAAGCGTCTGCACGAATTTTTTTACCTGATTTCAAGCACAGCGTGATGCCTCTTTCATCTGCAGTAACGCTCTCATAATTTTCATTATGACGAATTTTAACAGCTGAATTTCTCAAGTGATAACTCAGTGCATCAGAAATTTCACCATCTAAAAATGAGAGCAAACGACCACGAGTATCGATCAGATCGACTTTAACCCCCAGGCCACTAAAGATAGAAGCGTATTCGCAGCCAATGACACCCGCACCAAAAATTATAATAGTGCGCGGCGTGTGATTGAGTTTTAAAATAGTATCAGAGTTGTAAATGCGATCGTGTGTGAAATCTATATCAGGTGGACAATAAGGGCTAGAACCTGTTGCAATAACAATATTTTCAGCACGTAAGGTTTCATCACCTCTAGAGGTGCCTTTGACATGTAAGGTATTAGCGTCTTTGAATTCTGCTTTACCAAAAAACACATCAACCTTATTGCGCGCGTAGAAATTAGTCCGCAGCATCACTTGGTTTGCCATTACTGTCTCAGCGCGATCTAACACTTTTTGAAAAGAGAACCAGCGCGGCTCACCAATTTCCCGAAACATAGGGTTAGTGTTGAATTCAACAATTTGCTTAACTGAATGACGCAGTGCTTTGGAGGGAATGGTGCCTTTGTGGGTACAGTTGCCACCCACAGATTGTTGCTCCTCTATAATAGCAACTTTCTTACCGTGCTTGGCAGCGTTCATAGCCGCCCCTTCGCCAGCAGGCCCCGATCCAATAACTACTACATCATAATCATATTCAGCCATTAACAACCCCTTTCAAATCAATCGTACATTTCTTTATCACTATTTGATTATAGTATAGGAGAATTAACAGTTCCTACGCTAGACACAAGTGCTCTATTTAACTACTTTACTTCATAACCGATATCCGCCAGCTTGGATTCTTTCGCTTCGCGGGCAACCCTTTCATTTTCATCTTCACAAACTTGCTTATCACCTGCGCAAATATCACAGGCGGTATCCATACCCAACGCCGCCATGCCACCACAAGAACCTGCAATCGGTTTTCCGCCCAATAACACACCTACTGACATTGCAACGACGACACAGATTAGAACGATAAATACTGCTATAAATGTACCCATATTAACCTCGATAAATAGCCGTTATTTCGGGCTAATTGTTTTTTAACTGTTGTTTATTGAAGGATTCGTTTGGCAAAACCAGCGGTCACCTTCTCTTCGAAACCATTACCAGCTTTAGAAATAAACAGCGCATCTATGCCATTATCGATAGCATATTGAAAGGCCTTTTCGGTGCCCATCGCCAAAAAGGCAGTCGCGAGGGCATCGGCTAATGCACAATTATCTGCCAATACCGTCACAGACGCTAGCCTGTGAGTGATGGGTTTGCCTGTGATAGTATCGATGATATGTGAATAACGCACACCCTTTTCTTCAAAGTAATTACGGTAGTCTCCAGAGGTGGCAACTGCTATGTCATCGACCCTTACTATACGTTGAATTTGTCGTTTACTGGTTGGACTTTCAACCGCAATCTTCCAAGGCTTATTGTCAGCTTTAAGCCCCCTTGTTACTAACTCACCACCAATTTCCACTAAAAAAGCGGTTAAACCTTGTTCGCTGAGGATGTTGGCTATCTGATCTACCGCATAACCTTTGGCAATTGAGGATAAGTCTAAAGAGAGATCCACATGCTTTTTCATACGTCCATGTCCAAGCAACTCTAAATGTTGGAAACCAACACGCTGCCTAACCTCTTTTATGCGTTGTTCAGAGGGTGCTTTAATCACTTTTTTATAGGGTCCGAAACCCCATAAGTTAATCAGCGGCCCCACGCTAATATCATAAGCACCTTTAGAGTCTGCACTGATACGTTGAGCTAATGCAATGACGTCGTACAACTCGCTAGATACTTTTTGTTCGCTACCAATAGCGGACTGGTTAAACAGTGACAATTCTGAATCTTTGATATAGGTCGACATAGCCTGATTAATATCACCTAACTTGCTGTCGATAAGGTCTTTCATGTGACTCGGCTCTAAGCCAAGAGAAGGATTATTTAGCCACTTAATATGATAAGTAGTTCCCATAGTCCGACCTTCAATCGCCACTATCGGATTATTTGCCAGTGCGCTAAAACTGAATGAGGTCAGTACAAAAACGGCCAGCTGAAAAACTGCTAGCCGTTTAACGGTGCGCTTAAGCGTACCAGTTACATAACAACACATATCACTTAACCACCAAAGTCATCGAGTAATATATTTTCAGGTTCTACGCCTAAGTCTTCTAATAGTTTGATAACCGCGGCATTCATCATTGGTGGGCCACACATGTAATATTCACAATCTTCAGGGGCTTCATGCTCCTTGAGATAGTTTTCAAACAAGACATTGTGTATAAAGCCCGTCAAACCGTCCCAATCATCTTCAGGTTGCGGATCGGACAGCGCTAAATGCCATTTAAAGTTATCATTTTCCGCGGCTAATAAATCATATTCATCGGAATAAAAGGCCTCACGCAATGAGCGAGCACCGTACCAGAAAGATATCTTACGTTTTGAACCTAGACGCTTCAATTGATCAAAGATGTGCGAGCGCATTGGGGCCATACCTGCTCCACCGCCTACAAACACCATCTCTGCATCAGTATCTCTGGCGAAGAACTCACCGAAAGGACCATAGACATCTATGCTATCGCCCGGCTTCAAGTTGAAGACATAGGACGACATGATACCGGGCGCAATACCTTGACTACCTGGTGGTGGAGAGGCGATACGAATGTTAAATTTAACAATCCCTTTTTCACCGGGATAGTTAGCCATTGAATAGGCTCTGATAGTTGTTTCATCTACCTTAGAGACATTATTCCAGACATTAAATTTATCCCAATCACCACGGTACTCATCTTCGATATCGAAGGTCTTGTAATCGACAGTGTGTGGTGGACACTCAAGTTGAACATAACCACCGGCGCGAAAATCAACCACTTCTCCCTCTGGGATTTTTAAGGTTAACTCTTTAATAAACGTCGCGACATTCGGGTTAGAATCTACCGTACAAGTCCACTTTTTAACGCCGAAGATTTCCTCTTCAAGATCAAGTACCATGTCTTGTTTAACGGGCACTTGGCACGCTAGACGCCAGCCTTCTTTGGCTTCTCGCATAGTAAAGTGCGACTCTTCAGTCGGTAACATCGAGCCACCGCCCTCAAGTATTTGACACTTACATTGCGCACAAGTACCACCGCCACCACAAGCTGAAGGGATAAAAACACCCATTTCAGAAAGGGTTTGAAGTAATTTACCACCTGCGGGAACAGTGACTCTTTTATCCGGATCATTGTTAATGTTAATCACAACATCACCAGAGCTTACTAATTTTGAGCGCGCGATCAAGATTACTGCGACAAGTGCAAGCACCACCACAGTAAACATGACAACCCCGAGAACTATTTCAGCATTCATGGCTATAATATTCCTTTGTTAACTATCATGGTTTAAAGTTGTACACCGGAAAAAGACATAAACCCAAGCGCCATTAACCCTACCGATATAAAGGTAATGCCGAGACCTTGTAAGCCTGCGGGAATATCTGAGTATTTTAGTTTTTCACGAATACCGGCCAGGGTTGCAATAGCGAGCGCCCATCCGAGGCCTGCGCCTACACCATAGACCACAGATTCGCCGAAGTTATAGTCGCGCTGAACCATAAATAGAGCAGCACCCATAATCGCACAATTAACGGTAATTAGCGGTAGGAAAACCCCCAGAGCGTTGTAGAGCACTGGGAAGAATTTATCTAAAACCATCTCCAAAATTTGCACAATGGCGGCAATGACCCCAATGTAGGAAATATACCCCAGGAAGCTCAAGTCGACTTCTGGATAACCCGCCCATGCTAATGCACCTTCTTTCAAAAGCACATTATAGAGTAAGTTATTTACCGGAGTAGTGATAGCCAATACCACAATTACGGCAATGCCTAAGCCAATCGCTGTCTGTACTTTCTTAGAGATGGCTAGAAAAGTGCACATTCCCAAGAAAAACGATAACGCCATGTTTTCAATGAAAACGGCTTTAACAAATAAACTTATATAAGCTTCCATTACACCGCCTCCTTTTTGCTATTTTTGCAAATCACAAAATCAGGCTTCTCTACTTGACTGACGTCAATGGAACGCATCATCCAAATCATAAGGCCTATAATAAAAAACGCGCTGGGAGGTAATAGCATCATTCCATTACTCATGTACCAGCCGTCGTTGGTTATCAATGGAAAAATTTCAATGCCAAACAGGCGACCCGAACCGAATAACTCACGAATAAAGGCGACAAATATTAACACAGCCCCATACCCTAAACCGTTACCTATACCATCGAAGAAAGAGGGAATAGGCGGATTTTTCATGGCGAATGCTTCAGCGCGACCCATGACGATACAGTTGGTAATGATTAAGCCGACAAACACAGAAAGTTGCTTAGATATATCATAGGCAACGGCTTTCAATACCTGATCGACTACGATGACTAAGGACGCAATAATTGTCATCTGACAAATAATACGCACTGAACTAGGCATTTGGTTGCGAATCAAAGAGACGAACATATTAGAAAATGCTGTCACTGCCACTACCGCTAATGTCATTACAAAAGCGGTTTCTAGTTTAGTCGTTACCGCTAGCGCCGAACAGACACCCAATATTTGTAAAGCTATTGGATTGTTTGTAAAGATTGGCTTAACGATCATATCTCTTATTTCAGACATGGTTAGCTCTCCCCTGCTTTGAGGTTGGACAGAAACGTTGCGAAACCATTTTCACCCATCCAGAATTGCACTAAGTTTGTGACACCGTTACTGGTCAAAGTTGCACCGGATAGAGCATCTACTTTATGCTCAGAACCAGCCGCTGTTGGGTCAACGTACCCCTTCACTAGACCGAGTACGGGTTCCATAGAATTTTCAGCATAGACTTGTTTACCTGGCCACAATGCTTTCCACTTTGGATTATCGACTTCGCCACCTAAACCAGGTGTTTCACCATGGTCATAGAAACCAAACCCAATCACTGTGCTTAAATCATTTTCTAAAGCCAAAAAACCATAGAGTGTTGACCAGAGACCATAGCCATGGACGGGTAAAATCACTTTTTCAAGTTTATCGGCTTCGTTAACGAGATACACAGGCATCACATTCGCGGTGCGTTTAATCGACGCTATATCTTGCTCACGAGTTAATGCTGATGAAAGCGAAGGTTCTTTAGAGGCGCGTATTGCGTCTTTATATCCCGCTGGCTTCTCTACATATTTACCGGTTTTAAGATCGACATATTTGGTCATGATCTTTTCAGCAAACAATGCTTGAACATCTTTACCTTGGTAATCTATTTTTGCCGCGGCCAAAATATTAGTTTGACGATCAAGCTCTTTATTTTTTATTTGTAGCGGCTTCAACAATACCGCTGCTGCAGAAACGATCACGGAACAAACCACACAAAGGAGTACGGTGACTGTAACTGTTCTGCCAATTGAATCGTTATTAGCTGCCATGACGTAATACCCTCCGCTTAATATTTGCTTGAACTACGAAGTTATCTATCAGAGGAGCAAACAAGTTACTAAATAGAATTGCCAACATCATGCCCTCAGGGAAGGCGGGGTTAACAACACGAATAAGCACAACCATCACACCAATCAGTATACCGTAATACCATTTACCTATATTGGTCATGGAGGCAGAGATTGGATCGGTCGCCATAAAGAACATGCCGAAAGCGAATCCACCTAACACGAGATGCCAATAGAAAGGTAATTCAAACATTGGGTTAGTGTCTGACCCTATTAAGTTAAAGATCAAACTCATTGCCACCATGCCAGAGAACACACCCGCAACAATTCGCCAGGCAGCCAAGCGCATGAAAACCAACAAGCCGCCCCCTAGCAGAATCCCAAAGGTTGATACTTCACCTATAGATCCTTGAATTTGGCCCATAAAGGCCTGCATCCAAGACACACTAGTTTCTAGTGCTTGCATACCGCCGGCTGCTGCCAAACTTAGAGGTGTCGCGCCAGTAAAGCCGTCTACTGCTGTCCAAACCGCATCACCTGACATTTGAGCAGGATAGGCAAAGAACAAAAATGCACGCCCAGTCAGGGCTGGATTAAGGAAATTTTTTCCGGTTCCACCAAAAATCTCTTTACCAATAACAACACCAAAGCTGATGCCTAAAGCAACCTGCCATAATGGAATTGAGGGAGGCAAAGTAAGAGAGAATAGGATCGATGTGACGAAAAAGCCTTCATTAACTTCATGGCCACGTTTCGTCGCAAACAGCACTTCCCAGAAGCCACCAACCGCAAAAGTAACCGCGTAAATAGGCAGCCAGTAAGCAGCCCCGTGAATAATATTATCCCACAAGCTACTCGAATCATAACCGGTCAAAGTGCCTACTATTGCACCGCGCCAACCTGGAATTTGAGTTAAACCCATGGAGTCCATCGCGTTATTGGCTTGTAAGCCTACGTTGTACAAACCAAAAAACACGGCGGGAAAGGTACAGGCCCAGACCAAAATCATCATGCGCTTCAGATCGGCCCCATCGCGAACATGCGAGGCCGCTTTAGTCACATGACCTGGTGTGTAAAAAATGGTATCAGCCGCTTCGTAAAGCGCATACCAATTTTCGTATTTGCCACCCTTGTGAAAGTGCGGCTCCATTTTATCAAGAATATTTCTTAAACTCATGATTTCAAGCCTCTCTCTCGATGCGTGTTAAGTTATCTCGAAGAATAGGACCGTACTCGTACTTACCAGGACAGGCAAAAGTACAAAGGGCCAAATCTTCTTCATCAAGTTCAAGAGCGCCTAGCTCCATCGCGCTAACAATATCACCCGTTACTAACGCACGTAGCAGTTGAGTCGGCAATATATCCATCGGCACAAGCCTTTCGAATTGACCTACCGGTAACATAGCTCTCTCAGAACCATTAGTGGTTGTTGAAAAACTAAATCTTTTGGCGCGATTAAGCGCTGAAACAAACACATTCAACACAGAAAACTGGTTCGCACCTGGAACCGCCCAACCCATAAACTCGCGTTTATCACCCTGCTCTAAGAGGGTTATTTGATCGGAATAGCGACCTAAATAATCCAATCCGTCTTTCGCAGTGCGTCCATTCCAAACCGATCCAGTGATCACTCGATTACCTGCTGTATCAGCAACTCCCTTTAAAAGGTCACTAATTTTCGCACCTAACCTTGTTCTCACCAACACGGATTCTTTAACCACTGGACCGGCAATAGAGATAATTCGCTCGACACAGAGTTTTCCCTGGGTAAACAGCTTGCCGATAGCAACAATGTCTTGATAGCCAATAGTCCAAGCCACATGATTGCGCGAAACAGGTTCCAGATGATGAATATGGGTACCGACATTGCCCGCTGGATGTACTCCGCTAAATTCCGCTAGGGTGATGCCTTCAGCAGAAGGTATCTCTGCACCGGCCGCTTTACATAAGTAAACCTTGCCTTGGGTTAGTTTTGCAACCAAGCTAAGCCCATTACTAAAATCGTCAGCATTCTCTGCAATGATCAACGCAGGGTCTGCTGCGAGTGGATTGGTATCCATCGCAGTGACAAAGATAGCCGCTGGCGAGGTATTTGCTGCAGGTACTTTAGAAAAAGGTCGAGTGCGCAACGCACTCCACATACCTGATTGCTGTAATTGCTCTGCAACATGTTCTGCAGATAATTGCGCAAGTTCACTTGTTGAATATTTACTAAACTCTACAGATTCTTCAGTTTCGTCGACATCGATAACAACAGAGAGCAAGATACGTCGCTCACCACGGTTTATTTCTTTTACAGTACCCGCTGCTGGCGCTGTAAAATGCACACCTTCTGTTTTCTTGTCAGAAAAGATCAATTGACCGAGTTTCACTCGATCCCCCACCTTGACGGCCATTGTTGGTTTACAACCAACATAGTCAGGTCCACTCACGGCGACCGAACGCACTGCGGTGGAATCAGAAATACTCTGCGCCGCAGTGCCTAAAATCGGTAGATCTAGACCTTTGTTGATCTTGATCATACACTTCACCCAATCACGATTAAAAATATTTGAGAATTAACATTGTCCGCGTCAGAGTCGAAAGCACTCTAAACACCTCGTGTTTATTATTCGTACAACGATAACATTTCCCACCAAAAACCCGTGGATTATACATGAGCTTAGACGCTCTATCATAGTTAGCTTAGCCAGAAACCTGATAAAAACATAAAAAAAATAATTTTAAGCGATAAAAACACAGCAGATGGCGGTTGATTATAATTTTTTTGATTATTTTGTTAACTGGATACATTTACAGCACCACAAGTTAATTCAGATCAGCGTAAATCCATTACTTAATACTTTTATAGAGAGTGACTGTCGCTGTTTAAACACCTTAAATTGTCTAATTTATCATTCCCTTAATAAACTCATTCAAATCAGAACAACACTACTTCTACAGCGATGCCAAGCGTATTGCAACTTTTACAAGGGATTAAGCTGATCCCGTGACTTCACAGAGGATATAGAGTGCATGATATTGATTTGACAGATACATTGAAAAAATTAGTTTTAGTCAGTGTTTAAATAATCGATTTATAATCAGTGGCTTGCGAAACACGCTGGAGTAAATTCAGCAATTAGGCCAACAAAAAAGCCTCGCTTTAATTTAACTAAAGCGAGGCCTTTTTATGTAACCAAAAAGTCCAGGGATAAGGACCGGCAGCAATTAAGACCAGTAATGAAGGCCCTGTTAATACCTGCTACTTAGACTTTAATTTTTTCTCGTAACTTTATATTTAGCTCTTTCAGTTGTGCGTTACTGACAACACCTGGCGCATTAGTTAATGGGCAAGCAGCAGTCTGAGTTTTAGGGAAAGCTATCACTTCGCGAATCGACTCAGTACCGGCCATTAACATGATTAAACGATCCAAGCCAAAAGCCAAACCTCCGTGTGGTGGCGCACCGAACTTCAAAGCATTTAACAAGAAGCCAAATTTCTCTTCGGCTTCTTCATCGGATATACCTAAACAGCGGAACACGGCTTGCTGCATATCACTCTGATGAATACGAATAGAGCCGCCACCGAGTTCACAGCCATTTAGCACCATGTCATAAGCATCAGATTGCGCCGCTAGAGGGTTTTCCTCTAAGGCTTCTATTGAACAGCTAGGGGCGGTAAAAGGGTGATGAATCGCGGTAATGCCACCATCAGATGTTTGCTCAAACATCGGCCAGTCAACAACCCATAACGGCGCCCACTCGCAGGTCAACATATCTAAATCAACACCTAACTTGTTGCGCAGAGCGCCAAGAGCCTCATTCACAATGTTGGTTTTATCAGCACCAAAGAAGATTAAATCACCGTCTTTCGCATCCAGACGCTGCATAACTTGCATCGCAACGTCTTCACCCAAGAATTTCACGATCGGCGATTGTAAACCTTCAACACCACTGGCTAAATCATTGACTTTAATCCATGCGAGGCCACGCGCGCCATAAATGCTGACAAACTTGGTGTACTCATCTATTAACTTACGCGTTAAGCTAGCACCACCTGGCACTTTCAAGGCTGCCACACGGGAATTAGCGTCATTAGCAGGACCGGCGAATACTTTAAATTCAATGTCAGCCATTAAATCGCCAACATCTACCAACTGCATAGGGTTGCGCAAATCGGGTTTGTCAGAGCCATAATTCGCCATCGCATCGGCGTATCTCATATGCGGAAAGGCACCTAGGTCAACATTGATTTTCTCTTTAAACAGACCTGTAATCATTTTCTCAGTCACAGCCATAATTGCTTCTTGGTCCATGAAAGACATTTCGATGTCTATTTGAGTAAATTCTGGTTGGCGATCAGCCCTAAGATCTTCATCGCGAAAACATTTAGCAATTTGATAATAACGGTCAAAGCCAGACACCATAAGCATTTGCTTAAACAGCTGTGGTGATTGTGGCAAGGCAAAGAAATTTCCGTCATGAGTACGTGAAGGTACAATATAATCGCGCGCACCTTCAGGGGTGGCACGTGTCAAAATAGGCGTTTCTATGTCGAGAAAACCATTCTCATCTAGGAAATTTCGAATATACGAACTAACTGAAGCGCGCAAGCGAAGCTTTTGTTGCATTTCTGGGCGCCTTAAGTCCATAAAGCGATTTTTTAAGCGCACTTCTTCGCTGACTTGCTGATGATCATCTAATTGAAATGGCGGTGTTTCCGATTTATTTAGCAGTAGCAGTTGCTTGCCTAATATCTCAATTTGGCCCGTTGCCATATCGGTGTTAACCGTCCCTTCGGGGCGGTCGCGAACAAGACCTTTAATCTCAATAACGTATTCATTTCGCACAGAGTCAGCAATCGCAAAACTCTCTTCACGATCTGGATCAAAAACAACTTGCACTATTCCTTCGCGGTCTCGCACGTCCAGAAAAATAACTCCACCGTGATCTCTGCGGCGGTGTACCCAGCCGACAAGCGTTACTTCTTCACCGACTTGTGTTTTTCGAAAATCGCCGCAATAATGGCTGCGCATAATGTTTCCCTATAGAAATTATTTAAATGTTGTTGTCATTAGATTAATCACAACATTGAATTGAATTAAGTCTTTAACCTCAATCAGTAACTTTAGTGCAGCATAGAGTGCAATCGCTTAATCCTAGATTGGTTTGAAAAATATCCACTTAGCTTAAGGGATAAGCTAAAGCTTTTCAATTCCACTGTAAAACCAATATCATTCGCTCTATATCCACTTTGAAGTCACGGAGCCAGGTTTAACCTGCCAACTATCAATAAACATCAGCATTGAGCTCGCGAAGTTAAGCTAAAATATTGGCTGATCTCACACTTATTTTTTGCTATCAGCAGCAGCACTGGCGACCGGCTTAGCCTTTTTTTCACTAGCATTGGCATCAGACACTAAGTTCTTCTTTTTTCCTGTTTTAAAATCAGTCTCATACCAGCCACTACCGGCAAGCCTAAAAGCCGGTGCTGACACTTGTTTTGTCACCTTGTTGCTGTCACAAGACAGGCAGTTAGGTGATGGTGACTGGCTACTGGACACGAGCTTTTCAAAGCTGTGACCACACTGATCGCAGGCGAAGTCAAATATTGGCATCTTTGTATCCACAATAATCAAAGCCGCGGATTATACCTCAATATTTTTAGTTTGTGTGTCTTTATGCATGATTTTAAGAGACAAATTTAACTCATTTACCAAATATTTATACCACGGCAATAAAACTCAACTTTGCCTCTAACAAGGCCGTCACTTTCTGTCGTATAGCTTTTATTTCCTTGGGATTATACGGCTTAAATGACTGTTTACCCCACACAGGTGCAGGCCAAGCCACATCAGTATCAAATCGTACTATATGGTGTATATGCAATTGCTTTACCATATTACCGAGTGAGGCCACGTTCATTTTTGTCGCATTAAAGCCATCGGCAAGGGCGGCACTCAAATCACAAGATTCAGCCATCATGATCTGCCGATCTTCCAATGACAAATGGTACAACTCGAAAATCGCGGCACGGCGCGGCACTAAAACAAACCATGGAAATTGTTTGTCATTTATCAGCAACAAGCGACACAAAGGCATCTCACCCAAAAAAATACAGTCATTTTCTAATTGTGGATCTAAGACAAAGTCCATTTCTAATCTATCCATTTTTTTCACCTTTTGGTTAAATAAAAGTACTTTAGAGCAATATTCAATTCGCCAAACAGTGGCGCAAGCCATTAACAAAGGCTATAAATGATTTTATACACACTTAGGTTGATTCCTTGTATAAAATCAGTGTGAAGGATCACTAGCTGAACCCGTTAGCTGTGTCAAAATGAGGTAAAAGGGCGTGCCATTGATTTCGCATATTGAACACTTAGTTATCCACAGAGAACATTTAGAGACTTATTCGCTAATTCCCTAGTTTATTTATTTATTTTACGCATTAGCTGTGTCGTTTTAAAGACAAGTTGATAGAATTAACTCCACTTTTAGCAAAGGCCTGCGGCACAATGCACTACGAAATAAAGATACTCAATAGCATTCAAGAAATCAGTGCAGCACAGTGGAATCAATTAACGGGTACCGACTACCCTTTTTTACGTCACGAATTTCTACATGCATTAGAAGAGAGCGGTTGCACAACCGCCAAGACAGGCTGGCAATGTGCCCACTTATTAGTTTATCTTGATTCAGCACTCATCTGTATTATGCCCATGTATCAGAAAACCAATTCCAATGGCGAGTATGTATTTGATTGGGACTGGGCTGATGCCTACCAACAAAACGGCTTAGACTATTACCCTAAACTGCTTAGCGCGATTCCTTTTAGCCCTTGTTATGGACCCAGAATATCCAGTAGGTTGCCTCTGAATCAGGTATTACCTTACATTAAAGAGCAACTAGTACAACTTTGCCAAACCTATGGTTTCTCAAGTTGGCATGGTTTATTCGCCCCCCTTGAACAAATCGAGCTTATCTCCGATCAAAATTTTTTGACAAGACAGGGAGTGCAATATCATTGGTTTAATGAAAATTACACCGATTTTGCAGAATACTTACAGTGTTTCACCTCAAGAAAACGCAAGAACATCAATAAAGAAAGACGTGTAGTTGATGAACAAAAAGTGTCTATTAAGAGCGTAGAAGGTCATGAAATAGACTCAGCTTTGTTGAAAGAATTTTATTATTGCTATCAACTAACCTATCTTCGCCGCGGCAGAAAAGGCTATTTGAACATTGAATTTTTTCAATTATTACTGGCTAGTATCTCATCACAAATCGTTCTCTTTGTCGCCACCCACCAGCAAAAGACAGTGGCTTGTGCCTGGTGCTTCAAAAACACTGACCCTATAGATTCAGTTCTTTATGGCCGCTATTGGGGGGCCTTAGATCAATTTGATAATTTACACTTTGAGACTTGCTACTATCATGGCATTGAATACTGTATTGAGCATAAGATCAAACGTTTTGACCCAGGTGCTCAAGGTGAACATAAAATTCAACGCGGATTTAAGCCTATCACTACCTACTCAAACCACTATATAAAGCACCATGAGTTTAAGTCGGCAATTGAACATTATCTACAGAGGGAGACCGTGGCAATTAAAGAGCATAAACAGCACTTGAGCCGACAACTGCCCTTCAAACAATAACAGCGAAGATCAGGTAAGGGCCGCTAATAGATACCAATGCATGGCTATAACTACCAGTACCTAGAATTGACACTCAGCGGCCGTTTATAACCACTTATATGGTAAGAACTTTATGCTTATAGTCATCGTACATAAAAATTTCCGCAAACAGGGCTTTGAATTAATAAGGAAATAGACTCGACCTAAGGCCGTTAAACTCAATAGATTATAAGTAAAGCGCATAAAAAGTAGTGATTGTAGATTACAGTGTTGCTATGAATAATGTCCTACGGGGCACTTTTATAACCTAAACAAACCAACGAGCTACAGGCCATAGGATCATGTTTTTCACAGGTCCGTGACAGCGAGATAAATATATGTTTATAGGCATAGATTGCGGGACACAAAGTACCAAGGTCGTTATATTTGAAATGTTTTTGGCAAGGTAATAGCCAGAGGTCAAGCAACACATCAGCTAATATCGGCAGCGGATGGCACTCGAGAGCAAGATCCGAGTGACTGGATTAAGGCCCTGACAGAATCTGTGCGCAGCGCTTTGCAAACAACTGGCGTCGATGCAAGTGCCATTAAGGGCATCGGCGTATCAGGTCAGCAACATGGTTTAGTCATATTGGATAGCAAAGATCAGGTTATAAGGCCCGCTAAGCTCTGGTGTGATACTTCAACCAGTTCTCAGAATACCGCGCTGATCGAGAAAGTCGGTGGTAAGGGTGCTGTTTTTGACCTGATAGGTACGACTTTAAAAACCGGATATACCGCCTCAAAACTAATCTGGATCAAAGAGAAGGAGCCAGAAAATTATGCCAAAATCGCCAGTATTTTGCTGCCTCACGACTATCTTAACTTTTGGCTCACCGGTGATAAAACCACCGAGGCGGGAGATGCCTCGGGTAGCGGTTTTTTTGATATAAAAAATGGATGCTGGTCAAGCACCCTGCTTAATGCCATCGATGACGGCATTGCTTTGGTCGATAAATTGCCGCCTTTAATAAGTGCCCAGCAAATTTCTGGCACGCTCAGTGCCAAAAGCGCACAAGCCCTTGGCCTTCAACCGGGCATCATTGTCGCCAGCGGTGGTGGTGATAATATGATGGGGGCTATTGGGACAGGCAATGTCGAGCAGGGCGTTGTAACTATTAGTTTAGGCACATCGGGAACAGTGGCTGCCACTAGCGACTCTTTTTTGGCGGATATTACTGGGGAAATAGCCACCTTTTGTCACTCTATCGACAACCACTGGCTACCTCTGATCT
Source organism: Gammaproteobacteria bacterium (assembly GCA_034111875.1). GTDB lineage: Bacteria > Pseudomonadota > Gammaproteobacteria > Pseudomonadales > Balneatricaceae > Rs1. The sequence goes on along the minus strand of JAWUWK010000053.1, from coordinate 1,059 downwards.
GCACGATGAATGTAACCAATGTGACATCCAGTGTGCAAAGGTTAATGAATATGGCCAATAGCAAACTTGATGGCGTATTGACAAACACAACTATTGGTGCCGGTGGTTTGCTGATGATACCGTTTTTCAATGGGGAACGAACCCCTGATCTTCCATCGGCGAAAGGCAGTTTACTGGGTATAGATGAGCATAATTTAACTGCAGAAAATGTTTGTAGGGCGGCGGTTGAAGGGGTTAGCTTAGGTCTGAAATACGGTTACCATCAATTGGAGAAACAAGGTTTGTGCGCTCAGCAAATCAGATTAATAGGTGGAGGAGCGAACAGTTTACAATGGCGCCAAATGATTGCTGATATGCTAGATTTACCAGTGATGGTGCCGATGGAATCACAAGCGGCAGCTTTAGGCGCCGCACTGCAGGCACAGTGGAGCTATGATAGGTTCAATAACAATAAGACCTGTCTTGCAGATATTTGCGAAAATGGGGTCAAATTTTCTCTCGCACATAGCATAGAACCTCACGCGAAAGATGTCGGTAACTATCAGACGCTATACCATCATTATCAGGCCGCTAAATTAAACTTATATTAATAGTGAAAGCCAGTTCTGCAAAATAATAAGGGATAACCTAAAAATTATTTTAATTTTTTAGAAGTATCCTTTGCATAGCGCTATTCAAAGTTAGTTGCTTACTAACTCAAGATTCGGAGTTCATTCTTACCATTTAAAATGAGTTTACCCTTTACTCTAGGGCTTCCTGCCGTAGGGCAAAACTATCCATTTGCATGACTTGCGTAAAAAAATTGACCACTGTTTGATCGATACTGTCTATTATTTCAAGTTTATCATCTTCATTTAAACCGATAATGTCACTCAAAGCTCCTGTGATTAACACCTTAAATAAACCCCACAATTTACTGGCGAAATTTAAGCTGCATAAGCTCTGTTCCAAGCTATTCCTCACTTCGCTCAGCTTGGCTGCACCTTCTTCATCCCGTACAAATAGCAGTATACAAAACATTAATCCAGTCAATTGAATCGACGCTATATAGGCGCTGTA